>JASFUN010000218.1:0-4406 GCA_050050255.1 Anaerolineales bacterium
AGATCCCTGCGGCTGAGCCTGACAATCACGAATCTATAGACCCATGCGGTATATTTACCCCATGAGGCTCACCACGCTTAACGATCACTTGATGAAGCCGGGCTTTACAGCCGATCAGTGCATCAAGTGTAATATCTGCAACACAGCCTGCCCGGTCCTTGAAGTCAGCGACCAATTCCTCGGTCCGAAAGCGGTCGGCCCTCAGTTTGAGCGCTTTCGCCATCCCCGACTCCCAATCCCCGACGACAGCGTGAGCTGGTGTTCAGGATGCGGGACATGCTCCCGGGTTTGCCCTCATGGTGTCTCGGTCGCTGAGATGAACATCCAGGCCAAGGCACGCCTGGTGCAGCAACAAGGTGCTCCACTGCGCGATCAACTGCTCTCAAGGCCTGAGCTGCTTGGAAAACTCAACCGACCCTGGGCCGCATTGGCGAACCGGGCATTAAACATCCAGGTTCTCCGCCGGATTTTAGAAAGCACGCTGGGTATCAGCAAAGACGCACCACTCCCCCGATTTTCGAGTGAGACGTTTCGGGATCGACATGCAGATTTATGCCTTGAGGAGCTGCCGGGAGCGACGCAAAAGCTAGTCGCGTATTTCCATGGCTGCAGCGTTAATCACTACGAACCAGATCTTGGTGATCTCACGCTCGAAATTTTGGAGAGTCTGGGCTACCGCATCGTGCTGCCTGCACAGAACTGCTGTGGCCTGCCGCTGCAGTCGAACGGGCTTTTTCAAGCCGCACGCAGTTATGCACGCTCCAATCTCGAAAACCTCGAGCCGTACATAAAAGCGGGGATTCCCATCCTGGGCAGCTCTACTTCCTGCACGCTCGAGCTTAAACACGAGTATCAGACAGTGCTCGGGATGCGCGGCAACGGCTACCAGGAGTTGGCTCAATCGGTGATGGATCTCTTCGAATTTCTTCTAATGCATTCATACGAGCCGTTAGAAGAAGCCGGTTTTGCTGAGGTTCCATTGCGGATCCTCTACCATGCTCCCTGCCAGTTGAAGAGCCATTGGATCGGGACGCCCGCGCTTGAAGTGCTGCGCCGCATCCCGGGGTTGGAGATCATCAGTTCACAATCTGAGTGCTGTGGTGTTGCCGGCACGTATGGCGTGAAGAGTGAAAAGTACGCTGTTGCCCGTGATGTCGGCTTGAGGCTTTTCCAGCAAGCTCAGGCCCAGTCCGTCGACTTGGTCGTGACCGATTCGGAAACGTGTAGGTGGTGGATCCGCCATCACACTGGAAAAGCATGCGCTCATCCCGCCGAGGTGCTGGCGATCAGCCTTGGGCTGCGGGAACGGGTGTTAGAATATCTCCCATTCTCTGACAAGTGAATGTAATCCCACTGTAGGCTAAGGAGTATTTCATTGAGCGACGAACAGACGCACAAGCCCTCAGGCGACCCGGGCCAGAAGCTTGATATGAAGAAAGTCGCCCCGGTATTTGTCATTGTGTTGATCGATTTGCTCGGGTTGACGATCATCATCCCGTTAATGCCGCTGTATGCGGCTTCTTTCGGGGCAGACGCTTTTGTTATTGGGCTGCTGGGGGCTTCCTACCCAGTAATGCAGGTGCTCGGCGCTCCTCTTCTGGGTCGCCTTTCTGATCGCTTCGGACGGAAACCAGTCCTGCTCGCCAGCCAATTCGGCACGCTTGTGGGCTTTATCCTGCTCGGGTCCGCCGATGCGCTGTGGATCCTTTTCCTGGCTCGAATCCTTGACGGTATTTCGGGGGCAAACATATCGACCGCTCAGGCGGTGATCAGCGATATCACGACCGAAGAGACCCGCACCCAGGGGTTGGGATTGATCGGGGCGGCGTTCGGCATCGGCTTCATCATCGGCCCTGTGATCGCTTTCATCTCGCTGGCCATCAGCGGCAACAACTACCATGTGCCGGCGTTCGTGGCGGCCGGTTTTTCAGCGATCTCCATTCTGCTTACATGGATACTGTTGGAGGAAACCCTGGATCGATCTGAAGCATCCACGGCGTCGGGGCAATCAGGCCTCTCCCTTGAGAAGCTTTTCGCCGTCATCCGGCTTCCCCAGGTGGGCCTGCTGCTGGGTTTGATGTTTTTCCAGCAAATTGCGTTTGGTGGATTTGAGCAGTTGCTCTCTCTTTTTCCGTTGAACCGACTGGGGTTAAACGCCTCCGGCAATGCGGTCATCTTCGTTTTTGTCGGTGTGATCGTTGTGCTTGTCCAGGGGTATTTTATCGGCCGCTGGAGCCGGCGTTGGGGCGATCGCAGGCTCATTTACTTGGGATTGTCGACGCTGGCCCTCGGTCTGACGCTGACTGCAATCACGCCGAAGGAGCCCGTGCCCTGGTATCAACCGGAAGCCCTGCGTGCCGAGCTGTCTGAATCGGGTGATTTTCGGACGCACGAAAACCCCACGACTCAATCGCTCGCGGTTGCGATACCCACTGAGCGCGGGCAGAGCTGGCTCGGATTGGGCTGGATCCTGCTCGCCATGGTCCCCACATCCATCGGTGGAGGGATTCTGCAGCCGAGCATCAACAGCCTGATCACGAAACGGGTCACCGCCGGCGACGTCGGGGGTGTGCTGGGGATATCTTCCGCTTTCTACAGCGGTGCAAACGCGATCGCGCCGGTGTTGGGTGGCGGGCTGTTTCAATGGTTAGGCTCGACAGCCCCATTCCTCGTATTTGGTGCCATTATGTTCGCCTTACTTTTGCTCGCGCTAAACAGCCTGAAGAAGCCCACGGAACAAGTTCAAAGCCAAAAAGTGGTGTGAGTGGATTGGCGGAGCATGGAGGTCGCCAGGAAAATTCGTATACAGTCCAGGTCTCTTGGTAATATTTAATAAGGAATTGCCCGGGTGGATCGCATGTATTTTATGCATTTTTCAGCCGCTTCGGGTTTGATTAAAGAAAGCCAAAGGAGAAGTAGATATGCCAGTTCGAAAAGCTCAAGCAAAATGGGAAGGAAACCTTAAGGGCGGCAAAGGAAAGATGGCCTTCGGAAGCGGTGCTTTTGAAGGTGCTTATTCGTTCTCGTCTAGATTCGAGCAAGGAGAGGGGACGAATCCTGAAGAGCTCATCGCAGCCGCTCATGCTGGTTGTTTCTCGATGGCGTTTTCGAATGAGCTCGATAAAGCCGGCTTCACCCCGGAGAGTGTAGAGACGGAGGCGGCAGTCACCCTCGAGAAGCTGGAGGGCGGCTTTCAAATCACAAAGGTCAACCTGGCGACAATAGGTGTCGTTCCCGGCGTAAGCGAGGATCAATTCAAGCAAATTGCCGAAAAAGCTTCAAAGGGATGCCCGGTCTCACAGGCGTTGAAAGCCATTGAAATCAACGTCAGTGCGGTTTTAAAAACCTGAATTCTCGGGCAGCGAAGCTGGATTCGGGCGATCGTTCACCTCACCAAACGGTGAGGTGAACTCTATATAGGTAGTGCCCGGGAGATCGATTAGCGCTACTGGCGGAAATGCTCTGTATGAAAACAATTGCAGGTCGATTGACCCTAGCCCTGTTTACCGTTCTCTTATGAATTCTTATTCCGCTTTGTGATATCTTATGTGGGTATCTGCAAGTTAAAGGAAATTGAAGACATGCCGTTGAGAAGAACCTTGCGCCTGGGCTTGTTTCAACTCGCCGCTGGCGCCCTTTCCGTTCTGTTCCTTGGTGTGCTCAACAGGGTGATGAGAGTTGAGCTCGGGCTGAGCCTGCTCACTGTGACCATCCTTGTAGGTGGGGGACACTATCTGGGTGCTTTGATCGCGATCCCATTTGGCTATTACTCCGACCGGCATCCGATCGGTGGCTACCGCCGGACGATTTACATCCTGCTTGGCAGCCTGGCTGCGATAATCATCCTTGTCACCGCTCCCCTGTTAGTGCAGTGGGTTGCCCTCGAGCCAAGCGTGACGCGGGTGAGTATTGGGTTCGTCTTCTTCCTGCTTGAAGGAATCGCAACCTACGTGGCTGGCACCGCCTATTTGTCCCTGATTACCGACCTGACCGATGAAGGCAGGCGGGGCCAGGTAACCGGATGGGTGTGGACCCTCTTGATGGTGGGGATTATAGCGACGGGCATATTGAGCGGTTTTGCGCTGGATCCGTATTCAATAGGCCGTGTATCGAACCTGTTTATCATCTCCGCTGTAATCGTGGCCTTGCTGAGCGTTCTGGCACTGTTCGGACAGGAGCCAAAGCTGTCCGCATTTCCTTCCGCCAAGAGGGACAAACTTTCGAAGGCATTCTCGACGATAATTGAAAACCGCCAGGCACGTTGGTTTGGTGCGTTCCTGTTTCTAAGTATGTTTTCCTATTTCATGCAGGATGTCCTGTTGGAACCTTTCGGTGGTGATGTGTTTGCGCTTTCTCCTGCTGAGACGACCCGATTTAACGCCTACATGGGTTCAGGAGTTGTCGTC
>JASFUN010000219.1:0-4394 GCA_050050255.1 Anaerolineales bacterium
GCCCAGCCCCATGATCCCGAGCCCAATCCTGCGCGCTCGCATTGCCGCTTCCCGGAGCTCTGGGACGGCGGGGACGTAGGCGTTGGCGGAGACGACGTTGTCAAGAAAACGCGTCGCAAGCTCGACGCTCTCACGCAGTTTCTCCCAGTCGACGCTGTGCTCAGCACCGAGGTGCTGGGCAAGGTTGACCGATCCCAGGCAGCAGTTCTCATACGGCCCGAGCCATTGTTCCCCACAAGGGTTCGTGGCTTCAAGCTCGTAGAGATGCGGGACCGGGTTGCTGCGATTGGCGGCATCAAGGAAGAGCACGCCCGGCTCACCGTTGTGGTGAGCTTGCCTGACGATTTGGTTGAACAGCTCGCGGGCCTGCACGCGCTGGTAGGTCTTAAATGGAACTTTGTTCGCCCTCAACTCGCCGTAGGCACCCTTCACCTCCCGGTAGTGAGGATCTGATACATCCGGGAATTCCAATTCCCATTCCTCGTCCTCTTCCACGGCCCGCATGAAATCGTCTGTGATGCCGACAGAAATGTTGAAATTGGTGATGGCATGTTCGGATGTTTTGCAGCTGATAAATTTCTCGATATCCGGATGGTCAACCCGCAAGACCGCCATGTTGGCGCCCCGGCGGGTGCCGCCCTGCGCAACCTCTCCAAACGCCTGGTCGTAAACGCGCAGGAACCCTACGGGGCCTGTCGCTTTTCCAGCCGAAGAGACGACCAGATCGCCGCTGGGGCGCAGTCGGGAAAATGAAAAACCGTTGCCTCCGCCTGTTTGCTGGATCAGAGCGGCATTTCGTAAGGTCTGGAAAATCCCGGCCGAATCGCGCCCCATATCATCGGCGATCGGCAGCACGAAACAAGCGGCGAGCTGACCAAGAGGTGTGCCCGCGCCGGTAAATGTCGGTGAGTTTGGAAAAAAGCGTTTGCTGGTTAAAAGCGAATAGAAATCCGTAGCCATCGAGAGCACATCCGCGTCGTCACCTGCCTCAGCAGCGGCGACATGATATGCAACACGCCAGAACATCTCCGCCGGCGTCTCGATCGGTTCCCCGTCTTCACCCTTACGGATGTAGCGCTTCATCAGGACAGTGCGCGAGTTATCGGTGAGTTCTACGTCCGGCGAGCCTTCCGGTAACGGAGGAGTATCGAGTAACTCAGTATCTTCTTTGATATCGACGTCGCGATTATCGGTCTCCAACATGCTCTCCCTCCGTACTTCGAAAACTCATTCCACCTGCCGGGATTGTCTTTACGAGGATACCTTCACTTAACTTCCAGCAGTTCGTCAATTTCATCCCGGACAGCTTGCAGGTCTTCCAATCCAAGGTAAACGATGGCGTAGCGGATATAAGCCACGTAGTCCAACTCTTTTAACCCCCCGATAACCAGGTCCCCGACAAGGCGTGAACTGACCTCCGCTTTGCCGAGGCTCTCCAGGCGAGTCTCAATCTCGCCTACGAGCCTTTCCAGATCAGCAGCCGGAACAGGCCGTTTTGCGCACGCTATTCGAACACCTTGCAGCAGTTTCTCCCGATCGAATTCTTCACGACTGCCGTCAGATTTGATAATCAGCGGTGCTGAGAGGATCGCCCGTTCGTAGGTGCTGAAGCGTTGATCGCAATCGAGGCATTCCCGTCTGCGTCGGATTCCACCCCGGCTGTCATGCGTTGTGTCGATTACTTTGGAGCGATCGCCATGACAGTGTGGGCAACGCATGGAACCCTCGGTTCGAATAATTGTTCTACGCCAGATCTTGCCCCTGATCGAATGGGAACCCCGACCTATTGGGGGCAAGGCGGATCATTCTAGCACATGGATAAACACCCGAACAAGGGTTTAGGCACTGTAGGAACCTTAAAATTCTTAGTACTTTGGTCCCCCTTAATTAAACACCGCAGACCAACGCCGGGAGGAGGAGACCGACGATGGTCTGCGAGTTATTCGCCCGCGGGGCAACCGGGCGGCAAACGGCGCCCCGGGGCTATAAGTGATGGGTGGCGGTTGGCCGAACCGCGAGCCCTATCACGTTAGCGGCGTCGTAGAAACGCTGGTATGTCCAGGTCGTTTACGTCGAAAGCCTGTGCTTGGAACTCCTCAACTGCGGTTGGCGCTTCAGCACCATCCCGCATGCGAGCTTCAGTCCGGCTGCGCGCCCGGGTCGATGGACGTCGTATCCCACCGGAGCGTTCAAAACCCGTGGCGATCACCGTGACACGCAGTTCTTCGTCCATGCTGGGATCCAGGACTGCGCCGAAGATCAGGTTCACATCCGGGTGAGCAGTTTCCTTGATGATCGCGGCAGCCTGATTGACCTCGAAGAGGCTGAGATCGCTCCCGCCGGTCACATTGAAGAGGATCCCGCGCGCGCCATCAATCGTGATGTCAAGCAGATGACTCGAGATGGCTTGCTCCGCAGCGACGCGGGCCCGGTCCTCACCGGAAGCGCGTCCAACCGCCATCAGGGCAGCCCCGCCTTCAGACATGATCGTGCGAACATCTGCGAAATCCAGATTTATCAAACCCGGCACAGTGATCAATTCACTGATGCCCTGGATACCCTGGCGCAGGACGTCATCAGCGATCTTGAACGCGTCATGCAGGCTGGCTTTCTTATCGGCGATCTGCAGAAGGCGATCGTTAGGGATCACGATCAGCGTGTCGACGAACTCCTTGAGCGTAGAAATTCCGCTCTCAGCAGATTGTGATCGTTTCGCACCTTCGAAGGCGAACGGGCGCGTCACAACGCCAATCGTCAACGCGCCGATCTCTTTCGCGATCTGGGCGATCACAGGCGCGGCGCCTGTGCCGGTCCCACCGCCGATTCCTGCGGCGATGAAGACCATGTCGCTGCCTTTGAGGACCTCGTAGAGGTCGTCAGCAGATTCCTCGGCAGCTTTTTGCCCGACCTCCGGGTTGCCACCGGCTCCGAGCCCGCGCGTGAGCTTATCCCCGATACGGACGCGGGTTGGCGCATCCGACAACAGGAGCGCCTGAGCATCGGTGTTGACGGCGACGAATTCGATTCCCGCCAATCCTTCTTCGATCATTCGATTGACGGCGTTGCTGCCGCCGCCGCCGACGCCAACAACTTTTATCCTTGCGAACGATTCCGTGTTAGGTACTGGGTTCATCTTCTTCCTCCTCTACGATAGTTTGTTTGCGCTGATGTGCGCATTCAAATAAATACGGGTGGTCTCTGGTTTATCCTGGAAGCAGCCGTCTGAAAAAGTCAGCAGCCGCCTCAAGGTTGATCTTCGGCAGTTGTAATCCACCATAGCTATATCCTTCAAATGCTGATTGCTCATCGAGCACCTTGGCCCAGTACAGCAACCCCAGGCCAGCTGAGTACGCCGGAGTGCGAATGCGGTCGACTAGACCGGTCAGCTTATCCGGTTCGGCGTTCCTTACAGGCAGGCGCAGCACTTTGCTGGCGACCTCCCGGATCCCGGGTAGTGTGCTCGTGCCTCCTGTGAGCACCACACCCGCGGGGAGTAAACCATCGTATCCACTGCGTTTGGCTTCCTGGGCTACCAGCCCGAAGAGCTCTTCTACGCGGGGTTCAACGATGGCAGCCAGGTCGAGTCGCTTGATCTGCAGGGGCTTCTCTTCACCGAATGGCCTCACCGCGAACGCATGCTGAGGGTCAATTGCATCTTTGCGAGCGTGTCCATGCCGACGCTTGGCAGACTCGGCTGTTTCGGATGGGAGGTGCAGGACCTGAGCGATGTCGTTGGTTATGTGTTCACCACCGACCGGAATGACCGCCGTGTGCCAAACAGCGCCCTCAATGTAGATGGCGATATCGGTCGTGCCCCCACCAATATCACACAGCATGACACCCATCTCTTGCTCGGTCTCGCTGAGCACCATCCCGGCTGAAGCCAGTGAACCCAGCACCCATCCATCAACCTCAATCTCAGCAGCCTCGATGCACTGCTCCAAATTCTGAAGCGCAGTACTGCTGGCGGTCACGATGTGCGCCTCGACTTCAAGCCGGTAACCATGCATTCCAATCGGGGACTTGATGCCATCCTGCCCGTCTACGCGGTAGCTGCGTGGGATGACATGCACGATCTTGCGGTTGTATGGGACCACAATCGAGCGCGCCGCCTCGATGGCACGATTGACGTCATCGGGTCCGATCGTCCTGCCGGTGACTCCCGCCATGCCCTTGCTGTTGAGCGAGGAGATGTGCGCCCCTGAAATACTCACCAGCGCGGAAGTGATCTCGTAGCCGCTGGTTCGCTCCGCTTTATCCTTTGCCTGACGCAGCGCAAGCGTAAGCTCTTCAAGGTTGACCACTCCGCCCTTTCGCATACCACGCGCGGGGACATCGCCAACCCCGATCACACGGATCTTGCCGCTCGGTGAGCTCTGGCCGACCAGCATGCA
>JASFUN010000220.1:0-4389 GCA_050050255.1 Anaerolineales bacterium
CATCCACAGCGACTTGAACACGCGCGAGACGACTAATATCCCCCCTGAAAAACGCGCTATCCAGGCCAAGGCGTTGGCGCCCGTGATGGAAACCTACATGCGCCGCAGCGCCGAAGGCGATTTCCGTTGGGTGATCACGATGTTTCCAACAGCGGCGTTAGCACAGGACGCGGAGATGTCACTGGAGGAGTTTGAGCGCTTTGTCTACGGGGCGACGTTCGCAGATACGGACGACCCGATCGGAGCATGGCAGCAAGTCCACGATGATCAACAAAAACTGGTCGATTGGTTGGATGGCAAAAAAGAGATCGTCGCTAAAGGTCCGAACGTCGATCTGAAGGTTTCAATCGAGGGTCGACCTTTCAGGAATTCAGACGGCGACCGCAACATGCCCAGCGGTGAGATCTTCACAAGTCCGGTTGAGGATTCGGTTGAAGGCTGGTACCGGGGCTCGTTTCCGGCGCTGCATGGAGGCCAGGAGGTGCTTGGCGTTGAGCTGGTTTTCGAGGCTGGCAAAGTGGTTGAAGCCAAAGCCGAGCGCAATCAAGCCTACCTTCAAGAAATGGTGAACCTCGATGAGGGTTCGAACGTCATGGGCGAGTTCGCCATCGGGACGAACACTGGCATCCAGAAGTTCTCGCGTAACATCTTGTTCGATGAGAAGATGGGCGGTACGATGCACATCGCCCTGGGCTCGGGATTCCCGGAGCTGGGCAGCAAGAACACCAGCGGTCTGCACTGGGACATCATCACCGAGATGCGTGATGGGGGGCAGATTTTTGTGGATGGTGAGCTGTTCTATGATTCCGGGATGTTTGTGGTGCTTGGGGATTAGGTTTTTTTAGTATCCGCCAATCAGGAGTCGGGCTCGGTTTCAATCCCGGATAGTCCGGCGGAAGCTGAGCCAACTTCATCGGGGCACGGTATGCCGTGCCCCCAGGCTTTTTAATCTGAATATGCCTCCGCTTTCTGGATGCGATCGCGCAGCGGCGGGTGGCTGGAAAGCAGGATTACGACCCAGCGCGGCGGGTCGATCTGAGCAAGATTCTGGTTTGCCAGGCGCGTCATGGCGCTGGCGAACGACTGTGGTTTGCCGGTTTGTTCGAGCGCGAAATTATCCGCCAAAGACTCGCGCCAGCGGGAATACCAATTTGTGATGGGCATGCTGATCAATCCGACGACGCTCAGGGAGAGCATAAGTGCGGGCAGTCCGGCTGGATCCCAGACAGCTTGCAGTTGGAAGGCCTGCACGGCCCAATTGAGGAACTGCGCTCCGATAAAGAACGAGACGAAATTGAAGACTGTTTGTGCAGCGATACCACTGGGGATATCGTGATGCACGTGATGGCCGAGCTCATGGGCGAGGATCGTCTCTATTTCATCCGGAGTGAAATTGTCGAGCAGCGTGTCGCCCAACAGGATGCGGCGAGTCCGTCCTAACCCGGCCAGCGCGGCATTGGCTGCTTTCGTGCGCCGGCTCATGTCCATCCTGTAGACACCTTCGACGCGGGTGCCAGAACGTTCAGCCAGGCCGGTTAGACGTTCGGCAAGGTCCTGGCGATCTTCGGCCAGCGGCTTGATTTCATAGAAGATGGGCATCAGCAGGACAGGTGCAAGGCTGGTCAGGATGACCCCGAAGAACGTGTATCCGCCGGCCGCCCACAGCCACCAGCTATCACCTGTACCTCTCAGAAGAGCGTACAGGCCGATAAGCAGCGGGAGCCCGATGACCAGGGATATGGACATGCTCTTTACACCGTCCCAGATCCACTCCCGGAGTGTTTGATTCGATTGGTCATAGCGGTGAGGGAGCACGAAGCCCGAGTAGTAATCCAGGGGTATGGTCAGGATCGTCCAGGGCAGACCGAATCCCGCCGTGAACAGCACGAGCTGTAAAACCCAATGGGGTTCGAACGGAAGCAGCCCCCCGATTGAACGACTGGCCAGGGATGTGCGCAAGTCAATTGACCATCCCAGGGCGATCCAGAGCATGACGTAGACTCCCCCGGCGACGAGCTGCAGCAGCATCAACCGCCGGCGTATGCGTGCGTATTCGCTGGCTTTTTCCTGGCGCTGTCGATCGAGTGCGGGAGCTGCATCAGATTGCATGAATGCATTTTACCTCGCCCTGATATGACCATGTGTCAAACGCTTATCAAGCCGTTCGAATACAATACGGGCAGAAAAGAGCTTGGAGGAGCAGTCAGGCATTATGAAGATTGCTGTCGCTTTGCCGGTCGATTTGGACGTCTTGACGCATGCTGCACAGATGGTATGCCAGGAGCTCGTCCTCAGCCTGCTGGCCGCCGGGGATGGACTCGAGCTCGAATTAATCACGCCGGAACAGCTCGTCACCCAGTTCGAGTTCAACCCGATAGTGGCTGTGCCTGGAAGAACCAGCCACCTGCAGGTGCTGCGGTACGAACAGTTCGAACTGCCCCGCTTGGCGAAAGAATCAGGCGCAGGAATATTGCTGATGCCCTATGAGGCAGCCCCATTGAAATCCCCGCTGCCTGTGCTGGTGTTTGAGGCGCTGGGAGCGGCAGCCCCGCCGATTGGGGTCAGCGCTCGATTGCTGCAAGCGGTGCGAACAGCCGGCGTGCGGGGCGTCTCGCAGCACCTGGTCTACAAGGATTTGAAGGACCATCACTACCCGGGCGACAATCTTAAGCTGCTCGACCCATGGGTACACGGCAGCTTCCAGGTTCTAACCGATTCAGAAGATCGCCAGGTCGCGACGCGCTACGGTTTGCCATACAGTTACGTGCTCGCCCACGGGGTATCTAACGCGGATATCCCTGCCTTGTTGGCCGCGTGGACGTGGGTTGATGGATCGGTAGGTGATACGGTGCCGTTAGCGGTTCTTGTCTCCGGACCGAGCGAGAGCAGGAATTGGGAACGTGTCATCAAGGAGATAGGGCTGGAACATTCACTGCGGCTCCTTCATGGGGTCCGGTTTGACGAATTGCCGGCACTATACCGCCGAGCTGAGGCTTTGCTGCAGGGCGGACAGGCGATAGAACACCAGATCTTGCGCTGGGCGATGGCGTGTGGGGTACCTGTCGTAGGGTTCGATGTCCCGGCGATAGCCGATGTCCTGGGTTCAGCGGGTTATCTTGTCGATCGCGGCGACACGCGCGCTCTGGGAGCAGCCTGCCTGACGGTGATTGTTGAGCCCGAAGTCAAAGAGCGCTTGCGCCAGGAAGGGCTGGTACGAGCAAGCGCATTCCACGCGAACGAGGCACCTGACGCTCACATCCGTCGAAGCGCATTAGCATTGACGGCCTGATTGATAGTTCCGAGCTACATCGCACGTTCCAGTATCGTCAGCATGTCATCCACAGAGAGTTGCACCGGGTTTCCCTTCATCGAACTGGAAGCAGATGCTTTCTCAATCAGCATGTCGAAGTCTGCCCGGGTAAAACCATAAGAGCTCAGGCCAGGTATCGAGAGCGTTTCCGCCAGCGATTGAAGCCAGCTTACACCGTCCTCGGCTGCCGCATGTGGAGCTCCGGTCAGGTAGCCGGCGACCTCATCGAAGCGTTTCAGTAGATCCCCGCCGGGCTCGGCCTTGTGTGCCTTCAGGAGGTTGACGTGCATCACGTGGGGGAGCAGCGCTGCGCATATTGCTCCGTGCGGGGCTTCAAACATGCCTCCGAACGGACCCGCAAACCCATGCGCAGCCCCCAACCCGGCGTTTGCCAGCGAGAGCCCGCCCATGAGGCTGGTAAAAGCCATCTGCCGTCGTGCTTCACTGTCGCCACCATTTTGATAGGCGCGCGTCAAAGTACCGGCGCCGCGCAGCATACCCTCACGTGCAAACGTGTCCGTAAACGCGTTTCGTTTGCGTGAAAGATAGGGCTCGATCACCTGCGTGAGCGCATCCATGCCCGTGTAGGCAGTCACTTCGGGTGGCACGCTGTAGGTCAGCGTTGGATCGATCAGCGCGACATCCGGGATCATCCTGGCGCTGCGCAAACTCACCTTCACATTGTGTTCTCTGGATGCCAGCACCGCGTTGCGGGTGACCTCCGAGCCGGTGCCTGCGGTCGTCGGGATGGCGATATATGGGAGCGGATCATGCAGCAGTGGACGGCCATGGCCGATGACCTCCAGAAAATCAAGCGGATCATCGCCGTTGGTCACCAGCGCGGCGATCGCCTTGCCGGCGTCGATCGCGCTCCCGCCTCCAAATCCGATGATCAATTCCGCCCGGAAGGACTTGGCGACACCCACCCCTTCTTTCGCCAATGCCACGCTTGGCTCGCCCGGGACGCTGAAATGCTGCACCTCGATTCCTTCTGCCTCGAGCAGTCCGGTCAATGTCAGCGCGCGCTCGATGGTGCTGCCGGTAACGACGAGGACACGCTGCGCGCGTTCGGCTGCGAG
>JASFUN010000221.1:0-4375 GCA_050050255.1 Anaerolineales bacterium
TCTGTGTCCTTTCGATTGCCCTGTTCGTATTCGCATTTGCGGCAGCCCTTGGTTCGCTGTTCCTCTGGGGACAGGGATTTATATTCGACGCTCCCGAAGGCGTAGACCTGGCTTTCCCGATCGCCGACCTGCTTGTCAACCTGCCCGTTTCTCTTACCGCTGCGGTCGGTTTGTGGCGCATGAGGCGCTATGGGTATGTCGCCGCCCAGATTGCCGCCGGCATCTACCTATACGCGTCCGTTGAGATCTTCGTCGACCTCTGGCAAAACGGAGCCGCTTCGACTGGCGAATTTATCGCTATCGTGATTCCTCAGGCTCTGGCGGTCATCACTGCCTGCGTCCTGGTAATCTATCTCTGGAAAGAACAGGATCGCTTTTTCTCGTCTGAACATTAAGCAGGACAACGCGGTCAAGATTTATCCCCCCTTACTCCAGCAGATCTCATTTGAAAGGTACAATCTACACGACAAGATTCGAGGTAGATATGTACTTACCACCAGTGCGCGGACGAAATTTAGACCGCGAAATCAGGTCCTACCCGGCTGATTTCGAACAAGCGCTTAACCTCCTTTTTATTGCCTTTCAACGCTGGCAGCAGGCCAGCATCGATAGTTGGCTTTCATGCGCTGAGACACTCGAGCAATCGCGTGATGACCTCGCCTATTATGAATTTCCCACGATCCAATCGACCAATTTGATCTTGCGTACTTTCATCAACGAAGGCATGCGCGCCGGTATTCCGGACCCCAAAGCTCGAGATAGGACAGTGACCCTGTATCTCGACAAGCCGGCTTTGCGTAAAGCACTCGACATGCCGGATGAAGATCAAATTTATGTTTTACTGGCTAGCAAAACTGGCGAGGTTCTATGGCGGGATCGCGGTAAACACTCACCCGAGAAAGAAGCCTCACTGATGGCTGCAATAAAAGAGGCTGGCGGATGATGAAATTTATCGTGATTGCGCCATCTTCACGCGTCAAGAGCAGCATGCCATGAAGTATGAACGCTGGCTCGACCGCGGGCGCTACCCCGATTGGATGCTGCGAGTCATCGTACGCATTGTCCTCCAGCGTGGCTTGCGAGCGGGTTACGCTCGTGGCCCCGAGCGCCTCACTAGAGCAAAGCAGGCTTTGCTCAGGAAGTTCAGGCGAAGTCCAATCGCGATCCAAACTCAGGAAGCTAACCTCCAGCATTATGAAGTCGACAGTCGCTTCTTCAACCTGACCCTCGGTCCCTGGCTCAAGTACAGCTGCTGTTATTGGTCTGATGGTGTCGACAGCTTGGGCACAGCTGAGAATGAGATGCTCACGTTAACTTGCCAACGCGCCGACCTCGAAGATGGGATGAAGGTTCTCGATCTAGGCTGCGGTTGGGGTTCGCTGACCCGCTGGATCGCACAGCATTATCCGAACTGCACCGTGACGGCGTTCTCCAACTCTAAAAGCCAGGGTGAATTTATCCGCCAGAGGTGTGCGCAGGATGGGCTGGGCAACGTGCAGGTCATAACCGGGAACGTTGCCGACACAGTTCTTGATACGACATTCGACCGGGTCCTATCGATCGAGATGTTCGAGCACATGAAGAATTACCAGTTGCTTTTGGCCCGGATCGCCTCCTTGCTTAACCCGGGTGGTAAACTCTTCGTTCACCATTTCAGCCATCGCGAGTTTTTATACGAATTCAACGCGCAGGATCCGACCGATTTCATGGCCCGCCGTTACTTTGCCGGTGGTACCATGCCGAGTGACGATATGCTGCTTCATTTCCAGGACGACCTGCGCGTTCGTGACCACTGGCGCGTCCGGGGCACCCACTATGCACGCACACTGCATGCTTGGCTGGATAATCTCTACGCCAGGCGTGCAGAGATTAAATCCATCTTCGCAGAACGCTACAGCAGAGAAACTGTCGACACAGCCTTCACCCATTGGAGGCTGTTCTTCCTGATCTGCGAGGAGACATTCGCGCTCAACGATGGTGAAGACTACCTGGTGACACACATGCTACTCGAAAAACCTTGAATCCCTCAACAATCCAAAAACGGCTATTTCCAGGCGCCATTTGATCAGCAGATAACCTCGGCTGACCCCTGGCGGTGAGCATTTCGCGAGATCTATCAGTACTTCTTCAACGCTCCTTGATATTTAATGTCGACAAGGGCTTACAAGTGGCGATCTCGGTGGTTCGTCAACCACCTGTGGGCTCGCCGGCAGAACGCTGTGTGGCCCTCGAAGATCGTAGTGTAGCAAGGAGCATAACCATGGCAATGTTTGATGGAAAAGTAGCAATCGTAACGGGCGCAGCCTCTGGAATCGGCCAGGCAGTCGCGGCGCTCTACGCTCAGGAGGGCGCCAAAGTAATCGTCTCCGATATCGACGATCAGGGCGGGGAGTTCACCGTCGAAAGTATTAAAAACGCTGACGGTAAGGCGACGTTCATCAAGGCGGATGTCTCCATCCCGGAGGATTGTGAGCGTCTTGTAGAACAGACCATCGACACCTACGGCCGCCTCGACTATGCCTGCAACAACGCCGGGATCGCAGGAGAAGAGGCCCTGACTGCTGATTACTCTATTGAAGGCTGGCAGCGTTTGATGGGCATCAACCTATCGGGCGTGTTCTACTGTATGAAGTACGAAATCCCGGCCATGCTGGAGACGGGTGGCGGCGCTATCGTCAACATGGCTTCGATCCTCAGCCAGGTGGGTTTCGCGACCGCCCCGGCATACGTCTCCGCCAAACACGGCGTCGCGGGGATGACCCAGAATGCAGCCATCGAATATGGTGGTCAGGGGATCCGGGTGAATGCAGTGGCACCCGGCTTCATCAAAACGCCCATGATCGCGGACCTGGAGCAAGATGATGAGACATACAATGCGCTCGTCTCCATGCACCCCATCGGAAGGCTCGGAAGGCCCGAGGAGGTCGCCCAACTCGTGATCTGGCTCAGCTCGGATCTGGCTTCATTTGTGACCGGCTCAGTCTATCCAGTCGATGGCGGTTTCCTGGCACGCTGATCATGCTTTTTCCCAAGTGACAATCTGAAACTCCCGTGTAGGGGAGGTTTCCACTGCTGAGGGTCTACGCCAGGCACTCACGTCCGCTCATAATAAGTAGGAATAACGCTTGAGTGACAAACCGGCCTCCATCGTGCATAATGCAGGATCAGAACCTGCCTTGTGGTACTGACCGGAGGCTTTATGGGCAGCGACGAACTCAACCTAGCCGCCTCATTCATCCGCGATGGACAGAAACAGGCCGCCCGCCGACTGCTCATCCCCTACGTTAAAGCGCACCCTCGCGATGCCCACGCCTGGATGCTGCTCAGCTACGCGATCGAGGATCCTTCCAAGAAGATTGATTGTGTAAGGCGAGCGCTGAAGATTGCTCCAGGCAGTGCCCAGGCGCAAAAGCGCCTGAAGACGTTGCTCGATAAAATGGCATCGACAGCCTCAGCTGAGCGACCACCTGCCCCGGATAAGACCCCTCCTTTCCTGAAGCGAGGTAAATTCGCCGAAGCCGATCAGGATGATGAACCGGCGACAGCGCGGAAAGCCGAGGTGCCTGAGTGGGCAAAATCGATCCCCCCCATCGAGCCCAGGAGGGAGCAGCCTGAGCGCAGCAGCCTCCGCCGGCAGGCATCCGAGACAACCGGAAGCACGGAGCCAGCCACAAAACCCAGCAATCTAAAACCGTTCCTTCTCATCGCTGTTGCAATTATTTGCTTCATTTCGCTGGTCGGCGGCGTTGTAGCATACCCATCGATCCAGGAACTCTACAGTTCCTTCCAGACCACCCGCTCAGCAGCCCGCGTTGAGCGTGTCGCCTCTCAGCTGGGCACCGCTCAGCCAACATTACCTCCTAGTTGGACCCCCACACCAGAGCCAACAATTACGCCAACGCGCACCATCACGCCAACCATCACGCAAACGCTTCCCCCGACTCTTGTCCCGCCAAGCGAGGGTGAACTTGAAGAGATGCAGGCGATCCAGATCGAGGTAGCTGACCTGCGGGGTCTGAGCGTGTCCTCCGGAGTGCAGAACTATCTTGTAGATAAAGGTCGCGTGCGCCCGATTCTCGAAGAATTATATTTCTCCAGCGGCGGCACAGAAGCGGAAGTGGAGGATCAAAAACGCAGCTTGATCGCGTTGGGCCTGGTCAAGCCCACCTACGACCTGTTTGACAATATCCTCAACAACATCGCCGACGGCATCGGTGGCTTTTACGATCCGCTGACGGATGAAATCTACGTGCTGGGTTTCATCTTCGGCGGCGTCGAACATTACATCTACGCCCATGAATTTGACCATGCACTTGTGGACCAGCATTACCCACTGGATGGCTACGGCAATTACCCGATTTGCCTGACAAATGAG
>JASFUN010000222.1:0-4366 GCA_050050255.1 Anaerolineales bacterium
TGAATGATGCCTTCTGATCCAGCGGATTACACGGCGCCTGGCACCGAGATTGGTATTAAAAGCCCTAAGCAGGTCCTCCCGGCCCATGTCGACGAGGAAATACCCTACATGACCTTCCCTGAGCTTGCCCTTATTTAGGCGTGCCAGGCTGACTGCCTGTCTCGCGACCTGCAATTCTTCGACAGCGGCGCGCTTCGCAACCGTTTCCACAAACTGACGGTACTGATCGCGAGTGTTAAAATCCATCAATGGATAAATCCCCGAAGGATCTTGATTCAGCATTTCTTCAACCACGCTGAGTCGCTCAAACATCTTGCGCCAGTCGAGCAGTGACAGCTCCCGTAAGGTAGTTACCGCATTACCGATCGATATCTGGACTGCAGCTTGCCGTGACTGCTCGCCGACAAGTATTTGCTTTACGCTTTTTCCCAACCGCGTTTCGAGCCAACTCTGAACCGAGTCCAGGGATGTATCCTCATCGTAGAGGTGACCGATAATCTGCGAGGCGAAATAGCTGTCTGGCTCCGGAAACTGCTCGGAAAACTCTGCGAGCATGTTGAACAGCTGATTTGGTTCGTATCTGGTTGCCATCAGCAAACGATTAGCCCAGAAATCCGCCTGTTCGTGCTCTCTCATCTGGAGACTTACGTGCTCGATGAGTACGCGCAGCCGCTCAATGAGCGCAAGCCGCAGAGCGAGTGGAAAAGCCCAGAGTTCAACAGTTTTTAAAGGAAGCTGTTCCTGATAGGCATTTAGGAAATCGTACAGGCTTCCCCTATCAACGCGGTTGTCGGTAAGCGTGACAAGTTCGCGCCCGATCGCGAGAACCCTGGGGGTGGGTTCCGCATCTTTAAGATCTAGTATCGGCAGGTCTTTATAGAAATCGCGCGAGAGATTTGCACGTACTTCTTCAATGTGCGCCTCAATAATATAAGCGTTATCCAGAACCCATTCAGCCGAGACAGAGACATTTTGTTCAAGCCTCTCCGCTTGAGAGAAATCGCCTTGCACGTCAGTGATAACTTTCGAAATCGTGTCGAGTGTAGATATGAATCCCGGTTCTCCGCCGCGCCCAATTCGGTCACGATGGCTTTTTGCCAATTCAGCAGCCCGATCGCAAAGACGATCGCGAGGAACCGTGTTGTCCCGTTCGGCCAGAGGTTGAAATACGTAGCCGTGATCCGGGTGAATCGGGAAAACGGCCGGCTGGGCTTCACCTTCCTCGCGTAAAATTTCAATCGCCTTTCCAAGATCTTCCACCACCGCCTGAAGGTAAATGACGTTCTCGTTCTGCAGCACCCGGCCAGAATGACGCGAGATTATGGCCGGGTCGATCCGGCGCACGAACAGCCTCGACAAAATCCACCCAAGTACTGCTCCGGTACACAGTCCGATAGGTATCACGGTTGCCGGCATTGTTAGCAAGGGGAAGGCTGTAGCAGGCACAAAATATGTCGTGATAAATATTGAAACCAGTCCAAGCACGAAAGCACCCAGGCCTGCGCCGATCACGCCACGAAATCTTGTGGCGTTTTGAACGAGGATTCGTCCATCGGCGTTCTTTGTGAGCAGCGTCATGCGACGAAATCCACGACCGCGCAATGTCCTGAACGCGCGCTGTGCGTCTTGCTTGTCCTCGAAGAAGGAGATCAATAAACCAAAGGGAGCGGCGTTCAAGGCGACCGCCTATCTGCGTTCACTTCAAACGTAAGCTTCGCCAGGCTCCCGATAGGGATTGCACCTGATGAAGCGTATGGAGTTGAACCACGCAGGCGGGGATCACTCAATAAATGAGTTTCGAATCCATTATTCATCCTGTACCTCTCCGCCTTGTTGTTCGATACGGCCCAGAATCGTGGAACTTTTCTGATCCAACAAGGATTCATCATCGGCTTCGATCACAAGACGAACAACTGGTTCCGTATGCGACTTGCGCAGGTTAAACCACCAATCGGGATACTCAACGGTGAGGCCATCCAGGTGCTCCTGCTTGCCATCTTGATACGTCGAAGCCAGATATTTCATCAGTTGATCCGGATTATCGATCGCGATGTTGATTTCGCCTGATCGGGCATATTTCATCAAAGGATCTACAAGTTCGCTAAGCGGTTTACGCTGTCTGCCCAGCAAGTTGAGCATGGCGATCATCGCCATTAATCCGCTGTCGATGTACCCGAGATCCTGAAAGTAGTAATGGCCCGAAAGTTCACCGGCAAATATTGCTGATTCCTGCCTCATCTTCCGCTTGATAAATGAGTGACCGACACGAGTTTTCTCTGGTTTCCCGCCAAGCGCTTCAACGCGCTCAGGGACAGCATGACTTGACCTGAGATCGTAGAGTATGGTTGCTCCGGGCGACTTCTCCAGATAGTGTTCCGCGATAAGCGCAATCACGAGATCAGCCGGGACCCGGTTGCCTTGCTCATCGACAAATCCGCAGCGATCGCCATCACCGTCGAAGGCGACGCCCAGGTCAGCGCCTTGCTTCCGAACGCGTTCCTGGAGCTGCAAAGTGCTGTCTTCAAGAGCGGGGTTAGGGATGTGATTTGGAAACTTCCCATCGGGCTGCATAAACATGGTGATAAACTCGGTTTGCTGATAGCGAGGGATGATGCGCTCGGTGTCGATGCCTCCCATACCATTGCCGGCATCGACGACAACCTTAAGGGGCTCACCTTCTTCGATATAACTCGATAATTCGTCGATATATTCACCCAGGAAGTCGATCCGGGCGGCATGTCCCCCTGTCGGCGTTATGGCACCCATCTTACGGGTTTCAGCCTCGATTTCTGGCAATCCGTCCTTACCGCTGAGCGGGACGGCTTTTGCACGGCACAGTTTGATACCGTTGTACTGCTTTGGTAAATGCGAAGCGGTGATCATCGCCCCACCGTCGAAAGCGCGGCGAATAATGGCTGAATACAACATCGGGGTCGTCGAAAGCCCGATATCAAAAACAGTTAGCCCGGAGCTGAGAGCTCCTTCGGCGAAGGCTTTAGACAGGTCGGCAGAAGTAGTTCGCATATCCCGACCAATCACAATCTTGCCCCCACCCAGGTACTTGGCGAATGCCGAGCCGACCTTCCGCGCGGTTTCAGAATCGAGTTCCTGCGGCGACAAACCACGAATGTCATAAGCCTTAAATATTCCGGACACCCCATACCTCCACGAATTACTGATGATTCAAAGCAGGATAAAGCACTGCATTGTGATCATAACCACTGGGGCTTGAATTGGCTTTATGGCATAGTTACATTGAGCTTAAGGATGTTTAAAACCAGCACAGGCTGGGAAGGATTACGCAACTTGCAGGGGCTGGTACGAAGTTTCTCGGTACAGGAAAGCGAGATGCAATACGCCTACGGCATCATTCAGGTTTCCCCGCTACCTGGACCGAACCCTGATTGCCATCATGTGATCGCAATCTTGGTTGGATCCAACTGCGCCCTTCCTGCGCGATGAGAACATCAGCTTCCGGAGGGCCCCAGGTTCCAGCATCATAGTTCGGGAAGTCTGCGGCTGGTTCTTCAGCCCATTTGCTCAAAATCGGCATGACAACCGACCACGCCGCTTCCACCTGGTCGGCACGCATAAACAGAGTGGCATCCCCGAGCATGACATCCAACAGCAACTCCTCGTATGCTTCTGGAGGTGTGCTGCGAAACGCGTCACTGTACATGAAGCGCATATCGACGGGGCTGAGCTTAAAAGCCAATCCAGGCTGCTTCGCCAGGAACCGGAAATCGATCCCCTCCTCCGGCTGAATACGGATGACTAAGCGATTGGGCTCCCAATGAGAGACAGATGTCGGGGGGAACGATTGATGCGGGACCGGATTAAACTCGATCGTGACCTGCGAGGCCCGCTTCGGCAGTCGTTTGCCCGTTCGCAGGTAAAAGGGCACGTCCTGCCAGCGCCAATTATCGATGTAGAGCTTAATGGCTGCGAAGGTCTCCGTCATCGAATCGGCAGCGACATTTTCCTCCGACCGATATTCTTCAACCTCTTCACCTTCGATCCAGCCACGATCATATTGACCCCGAGCCGCAAACTCATGCACATGTTCTGCAGGAATCTGGCGGATTGCGTGGAGCACATCCACCTTCTTGTTGCGGATTTCATCTGCATCAAAAGATACCGGCGCTTCCATGGCGATCAGCGAGAGAACCTGAAGAAGGTGGTTCTGGATCATATCCCTCAGGGCACCTGCGCCCTCATAATACGCACCCCGGTGCCCGACGCCTACTTGTTCCGCGACTGTAATCTGCACGTGATCGATGTAGCGCCGGTTCCATATAGGTTCAAAGAGCGTATTGGCGAAACGGAAAGCAAGGATGTTCTGAACTGTCTCCTTGCCCAGGTAATG
>JASFUN010000223.1:0-4362 GCA_050050255.1 Anaerolineales bacterium
TGCCGCCTGGTGGAAGCTGTCGCAGGGCTGGAAGGACCATGCTCTGAGCCTGGCCCGAGCCGCCCGGGTCATCGATAGCTACTATCAATTCCAGGTCGGTGAGCCCTTCATCCGAAATATTCCTTATCACCCCGAATATTTTCCAACTGCCGGGCTCCTGGCCCTCCTGGATGGTTACATTTTCGACCTCGATAAGCGGGGTCGGGGTGGGGCTGGGTGTGGAAGTTGGGGCTGCCCGGGTTGCCTGTTGTACCAGGTCGGGTTCGCGGGCGAGCGCGGCACAGCCGGCGAGGCAGAGAGCGCAAACAGACAAGAGAGCAGCTCTGCACATCGCGCCGCTATGCTTCAGGTTTGATTTCACGCTGCCATTAGGCTTTTGAATGATGGGGCACATCTCCCGTTGGCGGGTCGCAATCAAACAGCGGCCACTGATGAACTAAGGACAAGCCCAATTGTAACCCGATGCCCTTTCACGGTTCCAGCGCTGCAGCCAGTCCTGATCGGGTCGATTTGACATCCAGGGAAATTGACCCTGGCCGGATGGAAATTGTAGGGGCACGGCGGCGCCGTGCCCCTACGCAAGTTTGGAGAAGGGAACCCTAGGCAGGCACCTCAGGGAGCGAGGTCATCGCAGCCTCGATATTTTCCTCGGGGTAATCGTAGTTAACCAATTCCCCTTTGAGATAGGAATCGTAGGCCGAGAGGTCGAAATGACCATGCCCGGAGAGGTTGAATACGATGACGTCTTGCGTGCCCTCTTCCTTACAGCGCAGCGCTTCATCCATCGCCACGCGGATGGCGTGCGAAGATTCGGGCGCGGGCAGAATGCCCTCGGCACGCGCGAAGGTCACCGCCGCCTCGAAGGTCTCGACCTGCCCGACGGCGACTGCCTCGATCTCGCCGGCTTCGTAAAGCGCGCAAACGTGGGGAGCCATGCCATGGTAGCGCAGACCACCGGCGTGGATCCCTGGCGGGACGAAGCTGTGCCCCAGAGTGTGCATCTTCACGATCGGCGCCATCTGGGCGGTGTCTCCGTAATCGAAGGCGTAGGTGCCCTTGGTCAGCGTAGGGCAGGCGGTTGGTTCGACGGCGACGATGCGCGTGCGCCTGCCGTTCTTCAGGTTCTCGCGCACAAAGGGGAACGCCAGGCCGGCGAAGTTGCTGCCCCCGCCCACGCAGCCGATGACCACGTCGGGGTATTCATCGGCTTTCTCGAACTGCTTTAGAGCTTCCTGGCCGATCACCGTCTGGTGCATCAGCACAGGTCCAAGCACCGAACCGAGTGAATACTTCAGTTCGCCATTCGACGTCGCCGCGCGTTCGACCGCTTCAGATATCGCGATACCAAGCGATCCCAGGCTTTCGGGGTCCTGCTCGAGCAGCGAACGGCCGAAGGCTGTCTTCGTGGATGGGCTGGGTGTGACGCTAGCACCGTAGGTCTCCATGATGATGCGCCTGTACGGCTTTTGCTGATAAGAAACGTTGACCATGTAGACCTCGCACTCCAGGTCGAACATCTGGCAGGCCATGGCCAGCGCGGATCCCCACTGGCCGGCTCCGGTTTCGGTGGCGAAACCCCGCACGCCCTCCTGGCTGGCGTAAAAAGCCTGGGGGACGGCCGTGTTGGGCTTGTGCGAGCCGACGGGTGAGACCCCTTCGTACTTGTAGTAGATGTGCGCCGGCGTGTCGAGCGCCTGCTCCAGCCGCACCGCCCGGTAGAGCGGCGTGGGCCTCCAGAGCTTGTAGACCTCGAGGACCTCTGCAGGGATCTCGACCTGCTCATCCTGGCTGACCGCTTCCTGGATGAAACGCATGGGAAACAACTGGGCCAGAAAATCAGGGGTGACCGGCTGCATGCTGACGGGATGGAGCACGGGCCCGGGCGAGACGGGCATATCCGGGTTGATGTTGTACCAGCTTTTCGGGAGCTCGGTCTCGTCTAAGATGTATTTCACAAAGGACTGCATATGACACCTCCGTCATGTGGCGGGCCTGAGCGGGATTGCAAAACGCCCGTCCTCTCTTCAGAGGACGGGCGCTGTTTACCCGCGGTGCCACCTCGATTAAGCCGGCAGAAAATAAAAATCCCGTCGTGATGCGACGGGATGCGTCTGACCAGCCTCACTCAGTAAGGGTACGGCATATCGATGCGATACCCCTTGCCCAGATAACGGTGGCAGCTCCGGCAGGGACTACTCGGCGTTTGACCTTTCGTTCTGCGGCTCCGGGGGCCATTCGGCGTCTGCGCTCGCGCAGGTTCTCACCTTCTCCTGCTCTCTGTGCCGCCGCTCCGACGCTTACTCTTCCCCATCAAAGCCTTTGGCCCTATAAGATTTCGGGGGAGTATAGGGAAGTAGGGAGGATTTGTCAAGTTATTTCGCTATTGGAGATCAAGTTTCATGTGAGAGGGAGCAGGGAATTGTGGGCCAGGGCGCATCTTCAATCTGGCGCCCGGGCACCGGGTCAGGCCTCAAAGGGCATGCACAGGGGCCTGGCAGGTCCAGCCCCGCGCCCTGATCGCTGATGACCCATCACGGATCCCTGCCGGTATGCTTGCACGCCGACTCAATACACCGGCAGTTCCGGATCGACCTCGTGAGCCCAGGCGTTGATCCCGCCGCGCAGGTTCTTTAGTTTTTTAAAACCCGCGCCCGCAAGCAGCTCCAGGGCCCGCGCCGAACGGGCACCGGATTTGCAGAACAGCACGATCTCATCAGCGCTGTCAAGCGTGTGCATCTTGCTGGCGAGTGAACCGAGTGGGATAAGTTCGGCACCCGGAAGCGAAGATATGGCAAGTTCGTGGGGCTCGCGGACGTCAATCAAATGAATTTGCTCGCCGTCAGCCAGCCGGTGGGCAAGCTCAAGCGGCTCGATTTCCCATTCCGAAGCCAACCGGGCTTCCTCACGGTCGTGCCCGGGGACGCCGCAGAAGGCCTCATAGTCTATGAGCTGGGTCACCTCGGGATCGGGGGAGCAGACCTTGCACTGCGGGTTTTTCTTCAGTTTCACACGGTCGAAGCGTAAATCGAGTGCATCGTAGAGCAGCAGCGTTCCGATCATGGGTTCGCCGATGCCTAGCAGCAGCTTGATAGCTTCAGTCGCCTGGAGTGTGCCAATAGTGCCTGGCAGGATGCCGAAGACGCCGCCTTCAGCACAGGAGGGCACCAGGCCAGGCGGCGGCGGCTCCGGGAAGATGCAGCGGTAGCAGGGACCTTTCTCGGCCCAGAACACGCTCAGCTGGCCCTCAAATCGGAAGATCGAACCGTAGACGTTTGGTTTGCCGGTGAGGACGCATAAGTCGTTAATCAGGTAGCGGGTGGGGAAATTGTCGGTGCCATCGATGATCACATCGTAGGGCTCGGCGATGCTCGGTGCGTTCTCGCTGGTAAAGGGTTCATCGTAGGTGACCACCTCGATGTCCGGGTTTATGTCGAGAAGCCGGCTGCGCGCCGAATCAACCTTGCGATCACCGATGCTGTGGGTGCCGTGCACGATCTGGCGCTGCAGGTTTGTGAAATCGACGACGTCGTAGTCGACCAACCCAATTGTGCCTACCCCTGCGGCTGCCAGATACATCGAGACGGGCGAGCCCAGTCCGCCGGTGCCGACGATTAACACCGAACTCGACTTCAGTTTCTCCTGACCCTCGAGCCCGACCTCCGGCATCAGCAGGTGCCGCGAGTAGCGCAGGATCTCCTCATGATTGAGCTTTGCATTTCCGTTGTGGCTGCTATCCGCTTGCATATTCACAGTACTCGCTTCCTGAGCTGAGCGTCGGATCCTACTCAATGGCACCCAGCGACTGGGTTTCACTCTGTATGGTGACAGGTTTAAGCTCTGCGATCTTATTGAGCTGTTCTATAAGTTTATCGCTTCTCGTCGCCCGATTGTTAATCGTGCGCGGCCGGCCTTGCGCGTCAATCAAGAAGGTCGTCGGGACGCTCAGCACACCCCATTGGTTGGCCAGATGGGCATTTTCGACGGCGTTGAATTGGAAAATCTGTACCGCCTCTCCGTAGCGCGCTGTGATCGCTTCGAGCGCCGGCTGTTGGACTGTCCTGCAGGGAACACAGCCCGGGGCCGTGAAGTAGAGGATCGCCGGCCGCCCGGGTCGAAAGCCGTCGAAACCAAGGCCGCGTACCGCCCGTCGCTTGAGCACGAGCCTCTGAGCGATCAGGTAGAAAGCCACGATCCCGGCGATGATTGCCAGGATGATGACTGCGCGTGTAAGCAGGTCTGTCATGCAGTATCCTCAACCGGCTCCTTATCAAACCCCGGGACGCCCAGGCGTGCCAGCCAGAAATACAAGCTGCAGCCCAGGCAAAATCCCAGAAAAAGGTTAAGCGCTGCAAGCACGATCAC
>JASFUN010000224.1:0-4342 GCA_050050255.1 Anaerolineales bacterium
TGCCCCAAGAGAGGGATATCCAGCCAATCAAATTCATTCGGAAAGGTCCCGCCTCGTTGACGCCCCCATGCCCGACTGTTACAATCAAACCCGATGCGCCGTTAGCTCAATTGGCAGAGCAGGGGCCTTTTAAGCCCAAGGTTGTGGGTTCGATTCCCTCACGGCGCATCAATTCTTTTTAATCTGAAACAGCTCGCTCTGAAAGCATCGTGATCTGTAATCCCCAGAATAATTCCAGGGTTGTTCCCGATCCGTGACATGTTGCAATTGTTTTGAAACGTCCTTGCCATCTTCTAGTAATGCGCTTGATCGACAATCAACATACTCAAGCTCGTAAGCATTATTAATCCGAGATGTACTCAATGAATGTGGAGAACCTCATGATCCTATACCGGAAGCAAACCTTAGCACTGGCGCTGGGTTTCGCAGTTCTTATAAGTGCCTGTGGAAATCTTCAAGTGGGAATTGCCTCAACCGATGTCAGTCCCACCCAGCCACAAGTTGAAGCACCTTCTCCAACGGCAGTCGCTTCGCCGGATGAGAGCCAGGTCGCACCAACGCAGGCTGAGAATCCACCCGCCCCATCTTCCCAACGGTACACTTTCGATCAACTGGGTATCTCTTTAGAGGTGCCTGCGGAGCTCTTTGTCTGGAAGGACCCACTCGTCGACCTGAACGATCCCAGCAGGCTGGAAAGCTATTTATTCTATATACAAAACTACGGCTATCCAGAAGGCCCTAACAGCGGCAATTTCCAGATGTACGGGCACCTTCAGTTTGTGTTGCCAACTGTTTCCTGGGAGCAATTTGCAGAGGTTCAGAACGACACAAACAGTTATGAATATGTGAATTACATCGAGATCAACGGGATCAGGGGTTTCGACGCCCAATTCTCCGGACAAAGAAACCGATATGTCTACATGTTCTACCTGGATGGACGCGTCCTTAGCATCGCCGTGTCCGAACCCACACCTGAGAATAAAGCTCTTTCAGACCAGATCATCAGCACGCTGGAGTTGACCGGAACAGGATTGGACGATGCAAGTCACGTTCAGAAGATTGGGGATCCTCAAGGGTATTATCAGCTCTACATCCCTGATGATTGGGTTTATACCTTTGACGATCCGAGAGGTATCCAGCTATCCAGCATGGAAGCGTCATCACCCGATGCCGAAGTTGTCATAGAGGATCAGAACGGCCCTCATTCGAATGTCTACTATAAGAGCGGAATATCGATGAGCTTTGTTGTGCTCAATGACGATTCAGCCTTATCAGAGCCGAGCATGGTGACGATACTCCATAAGGGCGATATGTATTTGTCCGGTGTTGAGATTAACGATTACACATTCGTCGAGCCCAGCACCATGGAAGGTGAGATTAGAGAATTCCGCTTTTATCACAACGGACATAGCTATCTAATGAGATTCACTTTTCCAGCTGAGACAGATCAAGAAGTGATCGAATTAATCATGAGAAGGCTGATACTTACTGACCAGTGATGGAGATTGATTCATACAAACGTACCTGTTGTGTAAGACTCTGAAATTGGTAGTACTGAAAAGATCGCTCAAGCCATAAACCAGTCTTTGGAATAACCCACGAATGTCGTCGTCCGATTCGTGGAGCAAGTCACAACCTGCAGCCTTGAGGGGTTAGACCTGCGTATCATCGGTCCTCCCAATCCGCAAAATTACAGCCCGCATTCACAAGTTGACAAAAGGGCCTCTACCCGGGGTCGTGGGAACGATTCCCTCACGGCGCATAGGACCCCCACTCTATAATCCTTTCCTGTAGATCGCGTGTTTTCCAGAGCACTTCCTGATCAGATGGTTCATGCTGTACAATCATCCTATGTCTTCGAGTGACCCGCATGCTAAGAACTTCGAGACCCCGGCAGCACCTGCTCTTTCTTCCAGGAACTTCCTTCCAATCTTGCCCCTGATCTTTCTCTTCTGGCTTGCACGTTACCTTTACGCTAAGAATTTCGGTTTCTACGCCGATGATTACTTCTTTTTAGGGCGTGCCCTCACATTCTCGAAGGTTGAGCTGCTGCAATTCGTTGCTGACCCCGCTGCTTTAATCAGGTTCGAAAGCTCCGGCCACCCTTTGCACCCTATCTTTATCACCTTCGGTGCACGGCTCGGTTGGTGGCTCGCTGAAATGCACGGGATCTACGTCATCGCATTTCTCGTGGGTGCACTCAACCTTGTGCTCTTCTACTGGCTCATCACCCGCATCCATTCCAGAAAGCTCGCCATCCTAGCGAGCCTCTTCTATATCCTCTACCCGGCTGACACAACTCAAGCCTATCTCACTTTCGCACTCGGCATCCAACCAGCCATCTTGCTGATCCTTCTCGCTGCGCACTCATACCTCTCCGATAGAAGATGGCTGTCCTACTTGCTCTCGGCATTGGCACTTCTAACCTATGAGACCGCCTTTGCAATCGCGTTTGCATTCCCGTTGATGTCTAAGCGCCCCTGGAAGTCGCGCCGGAAGGAGATTCGCAATCACGCTGCCATCATTGCGGGGTTGTTAATCCTCGCTGTGGGGCTGCGGGCTGTGTCCGGCGAGAGCCGGCTGCAAGCACTCAGTATCACGGATATGCTGCGCATCCCACTAACGCACATGATCATCGGACCGGCTGTGAGCCTCGGCACCACGCTCTACCGGCCGCTTCAGACCATCCAATCCGCAAACACAGCCGTGTTTTCGCTCGCCCTGGTCATGGCTTTGATCAGTTTCTGTATGATGCTGTGGGCAAACTCAAGCTTGAAAGAACCGCAGCGTCTCAACTCGCCCACCAGGAGACGTTCGCGCGGTGACTTACGGATCTGGGGTTGGTGGAAACGCATCGACGATGAGGGAACGCGTGTCTTGTTCCGTTATGCCGCCACCGGGCTGGTCATGTTAATCCTTGCTTATCCATTCACGTTCACAGTGCGCGCCTATGCCATATCGGGACGGGATACGAGGGTTCACGCCGCCGGCGTTATCGGTTATGCCTTGCTCGGGGGAGCAATTACGCTGCTGATCCTGTACGCTCTGAAGTCACATACTCGCCGGGTTTTCGTCATAGGCCTGGCGAGCCTGTTGTTTGGATTACTCGGAGGGTTCGGCCTCATCGTTCAGCAGGACTACCGCCTCGCCTGGTCCTACCAGCAGCGTTTTTGGTCAAGCCTGGACCAGCATGCTGGGGGCTTCGAGGATGGGACCATCCTTGCTGTTGATCCGCAAGGTCTAATCGACACCCGCTACATCGATTCCAATACCTGGAACCTTCCATATGTGCTTGGGAATATCTATGTCTTCCCCAGCGAGTGGGAGCAGATTCCACGCGCATACCGCCTGCTGCCGGAATGGCGGGAGAGAGCCTTGACCAACTCGGCTGAAATTAAAGTGCTGGATTTCAAATGGCAATATCAGACTATTCCATGGGATCGTTTCCGTTTGGTCTTAACCGACAACGGTGAGGCCACCGCCATCGCGGAGTCGCTTGAGCTAGATGGTAAAACCTACCGTCTTTCGACGGGTGGATCTTCCGGCCCGCAGCCATTGGATTCAAATTTCCTCCACGATTACTTGATCCTGAAGTAGCTTCCCCGTTATCCCACCCCGGTTACGGATTCACACGCACGAACAGTTCTCTCAAAAGAGGCAGTGAGTTTTAACTCATTGGCAGAGCAGGCGCGAACTAACCAAGGGTCGTGGAATCAGGTAGAACAGCTTCAACAACTCTCAATTGTTCACGATGTACACTATGCGGCCGAAAGTGCCCAGGCTGACATCGGAGCGGATCACCTTTCCCAACTCGTTCAGATCCGGGAAGTCCAACAGCGCAGCCTCGTTCACAACCAGCACGTTCCAGGCGGCGGCCTCAGGCGGGACGAGCGAACCCTCTGGCGTAGTGACCACTCCATCCCACAGGTCATAGTTGAGATCGTGCGGGCACAGCGCGCCGACTTCCGGGGTGAACGCGTAATGGGCATAGCGGTTGCCATACCATAAGACCTGGCAGTCTGAGGGCATGCCGTACACCCATAACTTCGTGATCGCATTCTCATCCACACCATGATCGTTTGCATAAGCCTCCAGAAACCGGCTGATCCCTACTTCGGCTTCCCGGACGTTTTCGCCCACCGCACGGTGGGCCACAAAGGCGCGCAGCTCCCCGAATGCAAACAGCGCGAATACCACCAGGCTCATCCCGAAAACCCCCAATCGATAGGCACCTGACGCAGCAACACTCTCGGGGCGGAGAAGCTCAAGCGTGACCCCCAGGAGCAGCGCCAGGCTTACTGCGACTGCCTGCAGGTAGAGGATGCCGGGATGCTTGAGGATC
>JASFUN010000225.1:0-4332 GCA_050050255.1 Anaerolineales bacterium
CCGGGTGGCGTTTCCGGGAAGAAGATCTGTGCCAGCCTGGAATTGTTTTCCACGGCAAGCTCAACGACCGTATCTCCAGGCATGCGTCGTGGATCTCGATGCCAGACCTTGTGCAGCAGATAAGCACTCTTCCACTCTTCCCACATGGCATTGGAAAATCCATCGTTCCCCAGGCATACAGGGATTCCGGCGCGCAGCATCGACTCGACCTCTGCCACGCCGACACCATTGTTCATGTTGGAACGTGGCTGGTGTGTGACCCATGTGCCTGTGTCGTTGAGGATCTGCACCTCGCGCGCGTCGACGTGGATGGCATGCGCTACAATCGTGCGCTCCCCCAGAATACCGTGAGCATGCAGCCGATCGACGACTCTCATCCCTGATTTCGCCAGGCTGTCATATTCATCGGCTTCATGCTCCGCCACATGGATGTGGAACCCCGTGCCCTGAGCGCCTGCCTCCCGGCAAGCTTCAAGCGTTTCATCTGATAGGGTTAGGCTGGCGTGCAGTCCGAACGTAGCCCGGATTCGCCCGCCGCCGACCTCCCCGGATGCGGCCCGGTCGAGGAAGCGTACATTTTCCCGGATCCCCGCCTCTGCTTTCTCTTTTCCATCACGATCGGTCACCTCATAGCAAAGAACAGCCCGCAGGCCCGACCTATCTACCTCCTCGGCGATGATATCCAATGAGCCTGCAATCGCGTTAGGGGACGCGTGGTGGTCGATAAGCGTAGTCGTTCCGTGTTTGATCGCATCGACGAGGCAGACGAGCGTTGAATAGCGCACATCCTGCTCCCCCAACGACTTGTCGAGCGGCCACCAGAGTTTTTTCAGTACCTCAGGGAAATCTCTTGGCGCCCTTCCCGGGATCGCCATGCCGCGAGCAAACGCGCCGTAAAAATGTGTGTGGGCACAAATATTCCCCGGCATGCAGAATTGCCCGCCGGCATCCAGTCGCTGCTCCTGTGGGTATTTCCCCTCCAGTACATCGCTGGGGCCCAGCTCAGCGATCGTTCCATCCTGAATCAGCACGGCATGATCATCAAGAATCGGCTCTCCCGTCCAAGTAATCAGCCTGGCATTTGTGATCAGCATCGGCTGTTTTCCTTTCAATCAAAGACCGCGGGCAAAGACCCGTCATGGTGGAAGCGGAACACATCTTCGAGATGCCGTTTGGTCGTGCGATACCCCGAGAGCGGATGAGGGAGGTGACCTGCCTCAAAAAAACCGGCGTCGGAGGTCTCGTGGCTTGTGTTGATCTCTCCGCCGACGAGATCACATATGAAGACCAACTTGTATGCATGAAAAAGATCCAACGACCCGGGTACTCGGTTAGCGTCGTAGACTCCTACCAGACGGGTCGCCTTGACTTCCAAACCGGCTTCCTCCAGCACCTCGCGTTCCGTGGCAAGTGACGGCGATTCACCGACATCGGCCCATCCCCCGGGCAGCGTCCAACCGCCGTCCATGACCTCCCGCACCATCAAGAGGCTATCCTGATCAAACACGGCGCCACGCACGTCCACCTTGGGAGTGACATAACCGGGCTGTTGCTCGAAGGCCAGGTCAAGTTGTTCCATCGTGAGGCTGCTGTATCCGGCGATGATTTCCGCAGCTACTTCAAGCAGTCGTTCTGCACGCTCTTCTTCGTATTTATTGCGTGCATAATGTAAGCCCGTTTTAGCAAGCGCCTCGATCTCACGGGCCCAATGCAGCCAGCGGTCGCCGCGCTCAGGATCCATCCAAACCCTTCCGGGCGATCTCCAGCGCGAGCCAATCCTGGTCAACCGGTATCGTGCGCAGCCGGACACCGCAGGCGTTGTAAACTGCGTTTGTGATCGCCGGGATGGTGGGCATCGTTGAAATCTCACCTACTCCCTTCGCACCGTAAGGGCCTTCCGCAGTCGGATGCTCGATCACAATGGATTCGATTTCGGGCGTTTGTTCAATCGAAGGCATTCGGTAGCGAGCGAGTTGATCCGTCCAGACCAGGCTGCTTTCGAGGATGAACTCTTCGGTAAGGGCGTGCCCGACGCCCATGATGATCCCGCCCTCGACCTGTCCGAGCAGCCCCAGCGGGTTGATTGCCTTGCCGACGTCGTTGGCAGCGATGACGCGCAGGACGCGAACCTGCCCGGTGAGCAGGTCCACCTCGACCTCGGCAGCCTGGGCGGCGAATGAGAAGGCGAAATGCTTATCGCCCTTCTCGCCCAGCGGCGTCGTCTCCGGCGCCCAATACTCATATGTGGCCAGCGGTTTGCGACCTTCATCATTCATGATCGAGGCCACCTTATCCATCATGATCTCATGCCCGTTCACCCGCGCCAGGCCCTCTTCGTAGCGTATCGATTCAGGCGGCACATCATACTTCTCGGCGAGGGTAGCTGAGATCGCCTCACGCAGCGCGCCAGCAGCATGCCTTACGGCATTTCCGCTGATATAAGTCTGCCGGGAACCCGTCGTCGGTCCTCCGTCCGGCGTGAGATCGGTGTCCGAGAGCAGGACCCGCACGCTGTTGAGCGGCATGCCGAGCTCCTCCGCCGCCACCAGCTGGAGCACGGTCACCAGGCCCTGACCGATCTCGGCCGAAGAGGTGCGCGCCTCGAAGGTCCCGTCAGGGAAAAGCTCAACCTCCGCCGTAGCGCGGTCCGGTGCCCCCTCACCCAATCCGGTGTTCTTGAAAGCCACAGTAAAGCCCCACGCTCTGCGCAGATGGGGCTTCCCTTCCACGGTGCGCGGCGAGAAGGGGTCCTCACCTGCGATCTCGGTCAGGCGAGCCTGCACACGATCGATGCATTCCTGAAGCCCAACACTCTCGGTGAGTACCTGCCCGGTGTTTGTGATGGACCCTTCCTGCAGCGCGTTTTTTCGGCGAAGCTCAACGGGATCCATGCCCAGCATGCCAGCCAGTTCATCCATCGCGGTCTCAATCGCAAAGATGGATTGCAGCGCCCCGAAGCCCCGGAACGCTCCGGCTGGCGGGTTGTTTGTGTACATCGCATAGCAGTCGGATTTTACGTGGGGGATTACATAGGGGCCGGCCGAATGGGTCGTGGCGCGCCCCATCACCTTATCACCCAATGAAGCGTAGGCACCGGTATCACCATACAGTTCCGTCTGGGCGGCGACCAACGTGCCATCCTTCTTCGCGCCCAGCGTTACTTTGATGCGCGTTGCGTGTCGCTTGGGGTGCACGACCAGGCTCTCGTTGCGATCGAAGAGCAACTTGACCGGACGACCTGTGTGTTGAGCGGCCAGGGCGGCATGGATCTGACCGGCGATATCCTCCTTGCCTCCAAAGCCACCGCCGATCAACGTCCCGATGACCCGCACACGCTCATCCTCAACCCCCAGAGCAGCCGCTATCTGTTCACGATCTTCGTAAGGAATCTGAGAACCGACATACACCTCCACCCGGCCATCATCAGTGATGCGGGCGATGCTGCATTCGGGCTCCATGAAGACGTGGTCCATTGCCGGTGTGGTGTAAACCTGTTCGAATGTAACATCGGCCTGCTCAAAGCCGGCTGCGACATCGCCCTTGCGGACCTTTATGTGCTTGAGCAGGTTCCCGTCTGCGTGGACGTGTGGTGCATCCGCGCGATGGGCATCGACCGGATCGCTCACAACCGGGAGGGGCTCTATCTCCACCTTGATGCTCTGCAGTGCACGCCGGGCGATCTCACGGCTTTCTGCGACGATGATCGCGATCGCATCGCCCACGTAGCGCACTTTTTCCCCCACGCCGACAAGCGCCGGCCAATCATGGAACACAACACCGTGATTGACGCGCCCAGGGATATCCTCGGCTGTTAGAACCGCCTCAACGCCATCGATGAATAGTGCTGGCCCAAAATCGATATCCCGGACGATGCCGTGGGGGACGCCCGCACGCAGCACAGCCGCGTGTAGCATACCGGGAAATTCGTAGTCATCACTGTACATAGCGCTGCCGTCGACTTTTGCGACTGCATCCGGCCTCCAGGCATAATGACCGACAAGGCGTTCCGCTCCTGTCGCTTCCATATCGGGCTCAGAAACGCGCTTACCCGTTCTCATACTCTCTCCGGCTGCCTGAACAGCGGCAACAATTCGCGGGTACGCGCCGCAGCGACAAAGCGTGTCCTTGAGGGCATACTTTATTTCTTCTTCAGATGGATCTGGGTTTCTTTCCAGTAGAGCGTAGCTGGTCATGATCTGGCCAGGGATGCAGAAACCGCACTGCACCGCACCGTGCTTCACGAAAGCCTCCTGCAGAGGATGTAGTTTTCCATCTTGCTGGATCCCCTCAATCGTCAGTATTTCGCTTCCTGAGGCTTTTAAAGCCGGCAGT
>JASFUN010000226.1:0-4301 GCA_050050255.1 Anaerolineales bacterium
TTCATTTCTTGGCTCAACCTTGAAGACGATCTTCGGTTATAACGGCGATCCATCGCTGACAGAAGCGCTGGCCTACGCGACCTACTTCGCCTTTGTTTGGATCGCAGGAAAGCTCATGATTAACGATACAGCCCAACAGCTGGTATCAACGGACTGAGCTCGAAGGGCGAGATATGCCCAAATTCATTGCCGCCGATACGCGCCTACCCAGCGAACATCCAGTTTGATCCCTTTCTGCATGTTGATCCCGTGGTTATGGATTTTGTACCCTGGCGCCGTCAATGCTCGGGATCATTGAAACTCCAACCTGAGACCTGTCTGTCCCGGGCCGTGCTCTTGTAGACAGAATGAATTAAAAAAGGCTACAGATCACGCCCAATGCGCGTAATTCGCCGGCAATTTAATCCTCGAAATAATCTAGTTGAATAAACCTGAAGTTTGTTAGTTTTGCACGCCGGGCACAATTAATACCTTTAGTCGTGGAACTGATGACCGGAGATCCGACTTTAGGGGGAGCTGCAATCCACCCTTCGCTTGATCACAAGGCGCGAGCCGGGATGTAAGCTGATATCCGCAGGATTACCAAAAGACCAGAAGGGCTGTGAGATGCTCAGTAAGGGTGTGCGCGAAGCCGGTTCCCGGCTGTCCAGATGGATACGAGACTCCCTTCTGGTATTGGGAGTCGGCGTCCTGGCGAGCCAGGCCTTGATCGCCCTGAACGGAGGTCGATCGATCGGTGTGATGGCTGAGGCGTCCACGATGGATGGGACCCAGACGATCCAGATCGTCGACCTGGACCTCCAGTTGGACCCCGGCACACCTAGCATGATCAGCTCAGTCAGGTTCTCGGCACATTTACCAGAAAAATCGAACCCTGATAATGTGAAAATTGAAGTGCTTTCAGGTCGATCCAACGTTGTGTATCGATGTGACTTAGTGAGGCTTGATACGTGGGTTTGTCAGACGGGCGCACTTCTGTTGAGCGAGTTCAAGGGCATCCGCGCCTACGGAAGCGGGTAACCCGTCCACGCAGCTTCCCCCTCATTTGCCGTGCGCCAACCTATCCTTGTTTAGTCGTGATGGACGTGCCACGCCCAATCAGTTCAATTCCTAACAACCAGCAGGCTCCGCACCTGTCTATTCACATCCAGCAGATAATCGGATTAATTCACTCTTAATTTCCAGGGTGTAATGTTACTTGGGTTTTGATTCCCCAGGCCGGAAGTGCCGGCTGCGGAAACACGGCTGCCCCTCGATTTCTTGGGTGTGCTCTGAGAATACCTGAGAGATCCTAACCCCCTTCGAAGAAAGCGCTCCCGTGCTCTGGGATCAAGCTCCCGGCAACGTCCGCGGGTTGCCCGATCCGGGACGGAGAGTCCATTCATGTAGGTATCGGATCAATCAAATTCTCCGCCTCGCTGTGGACGACTGCCCTGGCAGTCTTTCATGTGCTTGTATGATAGTTCAGGAGGTAATTGCATGTCTGCGATTGAAGCAAGATACCAGGAAGAACTCGACCAGGCTCCTGCGAGCCCTGGGCTTAGGCGCTTTTTAGCATTTGATGCCGATGGTTTTCGAGTCGTTCGATCGATCGGCGATCCGGGAACCGTATCCGGATGGCATCACCACGGGGATTATGACGTTTACGGGTTCATGGTCTCGGGCAAGGCGCGCTTTGAGAAGGATGGTGAAGATGAGAATGCCATCGATGTGGGCCCCGGCGATTTTTTCCACGTGCCCCCACATACCGTCCACCGCGAGATTAATCCATCAACAGAAGAAGGACAGGAGATCATACTCTTCCTCAAGGGCTCAGGACCGCTGGTGACGAACGTGAAAAACCATGGGGGTGGATAAATCAACCCTGAGATAGATTGAAGCTACTTTGTCAGGTTCGAATAAACCACCCGGGACTGAACGCGGCAGATCCCGGGATCCCATATGAAGAAAACACCCTCCACACTCCTTGGGGTTGGTTCATTGAATTTGCATAGGTGCAGGTGGACGGCAAGCTCACGCTCATAACCCCCCACAAAACCAGGATCCAAGGCTTCTCACGAAATATTGGACAGCGGTATTCTCCAAGATTTGATGGGAGCGTGTTTAGCTCTTGTTAAGGAGGGATCCTCCTGTGCCATAAATTATGGCGTGTTGAAGAATAAAGACCACGGCGAGCGTGAAACCGAGGTCGGGATGGCCAGTCTGATAGAGGGCGAAAACGGCCAGGCCGGAGATGATCAGCTCCTGTGCCAGTCGGAGCGGCTCCGACCATGTACCCATCTGATGAAAATCAACGAGGCCCCAGAAACCAAAGCCAAGCAGTGGCGCGCCAATGCCAAGCAGTGCCTTCATCACCGGGGTGGTGGCGGTATGCACACCCCAATATCCCAGTGCCGCGATGATTCCAAACTCCATGAGCCCTCGAAGCGTTAGATTAATCCAAAGTAGAGTACCTGTCATTCAGCATAGCTCCTATGTAGTCTCTAAGAAATCCAATTAATCTTCCGGCCACAGCAAAATCGCTAACCAAACACAACCGATCAACATGATCACCCCATGGGCTATCCGAAGAGGTTGGTTACCAAAGAATTGAGGCATGTAAAGTGCGACCCCTGCAGCAAGCACGGAACCACTCCACCGTGGGTAGCTACCCGACCTCCAGATCGCAATAGCGAGCATAATTGTCCCAAAAGCCAGGGCTAGAAGTGCAAACAAGAACATCACCAGACCGGCGCCTGACCGGATGGTCGTCGCCAGGCTGAGCAGGGCGGCGTTCTGTTCTTTCATCGCCTCGATCCCCACAGCATGAAGCCCGTAAGCCTCACCACCGTAGAACGGCAGCGTCAAACCGACACCGATGACGCTTATCAGGAGAGCCCAGCTCCCCATCTGCGCTCCTTTGGTCCCCTCAAGGCTGTCGACCAACGCGACCATCCCAAAGAGGAGCAGGGTAAAAGCGACCATCGCGAGCATATGCGCGACTATCCAGTTGTTCGAAGCGAAGGCCGCCGCCCCCTCAAGCGATACCTCATCTGAGAAGGGTCTGATTGCAGGGTATAGCACGAAGAATACGCCTGCGATCGTAAACGCAGCCGCGCTTAATCGCCGGAACAGCAGTTTTGAGCTTTTCATACGGTTCTCCTTAGTTATGGTGTCCTTGAGAAGTTTTCTGATGAGTAATTATTCGAGATGATTTCGGATTGGACGAGCAGATTCCAGGCGTTCACGGATGCTGAACCAAGCAGACTAACGACTACTACTATGATTCCGTACAAGCTCAGTTGGACCTTAAAGGTCAATACTATCGACAGGATCACCAACGCTGACAGACTGACCATGGGAAGCCTGAACCTGGCTGCGATGCGTTGTCCATTAGCATCTTTACGCACCCGCTGGATTCTACGCCACTGTAAGGCTGCGTTGACGAGATCCACTGCTCCAATCAGTACGAGCAGGATGCCTGATCCCGTCCATCCGAGTCCTGGAGCCAGAAAGATGATTGCAATTAGAAGGACGTAGAAGAAGCTGTTGAAGGTAAGAGCACCGAAGTTTTTCAAATCCATGCGGTTTTCGTGTTGGAACTTCTCGATGTTGATTGAAACCGCTACGAAAAGCAACCCCATCAGGGTCGCCGCCGCCGTGCCGACCAGCAAGTAGAGCGTTTCCCATCCTGCGGTTAATTCTGCAAAATCATTCAAAATGCCAACTCCATTCCTTCGAATTTCCTCGCTGTCAACCTTGAAGGCTTATCATCTACTGTGCAAGCCTGTGATGGCAAAACGGATTGGTTTGATGAAGGCAATCTGCACCAGGATGGTCACTGGAACCCCAAAGTCTGTGTGAAGTGGCCATATTGATGAAGCTTTCCAAGCCGGGCCGTTGCCGGGTTACAGCACTCAGCTATGGTATCGATGGGGGCTTGGCTTGTCTTTATCCGGACCTATCCTTGACCTTAAGGACAGGTTAAGGTGCCGGCTTTGAATCGCCGATTCATGAACAGGTTGACGGACGGGAGCAGGGAGATGCGGAGGAGTCTGGTGTGAAGAGGAGATCATTTACCTATAGAGTGTTGGCTGAAGAGATTTGTCAGAATCGGTTTCGGGTGTACACAGATAGAGATTAGCCTACCGTTTTTTTTAATCGATCTTGAATCACTTGTTAATGCAGAATTAATATTTCAGGATTATTTTCTGAACCTGTAGAGAACAATTTGGCGCGTCTTTTTGACGAGGACACAGCGGATCCACGACGACCGTCTTTGTCGTATTCTGACGATCGCCAAACAGGAGCAGGCTCGATCA
>JASFUN010000227.1:0-4273 GCA_050050255.1 Anaerolineales bacterium
CTGGGTTGTGCGAACCCAGATGCGTCGGCAGCGTTCCAATCTCTGCCACGCTTGCCTGGTGATCAGCTCTGGCGAGCCCGGGCCAAGTCCAATAATGGTGATGTTAGAAGCCACTCGGCGGATCTCCTCTAATCAGAAAAGCCGGGGATATCCTGCCATCCCCGGCCTGTAATCTACCTGAATTTCTGCAAATCGCTTGTTCTCATCACCGAGATGATACAAACGGCTGGTTAGCGCTTCGTATAGGTCGGTGCCTTGCGAGCGCGCTTGAGACCTGGCTTTTTACGTTCCTTCATACGCGCATCACGGGTCAGGTAACCACCCTTACGCATCTTCGGGCGTAGATCAGGATCCAACTTGAGCAGCGCCCGCGCAATCCCATGTCGGACTGCGCCTGCCTGGCCAGTCACCCCACCACCCTTGACGAGCACTGAGATATCCAGCTTGCCAAGCATCTCCGCTTCTTCAAGCGGTGCAACGATATGGGCCATATCCCCGATCCGGGTGAAGTAAGCCTCAGCCGGCTTGCCGTTGACGACAAATTCACCGCTCCCGGTCATGATCCTGACCCTGGCGGAAGCGGTTTTCCGGCGACCGATGCCCTCATAATACTGTACCGACATATCTTTCTCCTCTAGAGTAAAACCGTGTTAAACGGCTTCACTTAACCTCCAGGGACTTTGGCTTTTGAGCTGTGTGTGGATGATCACTGCCCCTGTAGACGCGTAGTTTCTTCATCAAGCCCTTCGCTTGGCGGTTTTTAGGAAGCATCCCTTTGACCGCAGAAATGACGACCCGCTCGGGATGTTTATCCATCTGTTGCCTGAGCGTGACCTTCCTGAGGCCGCCTGGATATCCGGTGAAGCGATAATACATCTTCTCATCAAGCTTCTTGCCGGAGACGTCAAGTTTCTCAGCGTTGATGACGATGACAAAGTCGCCGACATCGACGCCGGGTGTGAATTCGGGCTTGTCTTTACCCAGCAATGTCCTCGCCACAGTCGAGGCTAGATGGCCAAGCTTTTTCCCTGCCGCATCGACAACGTACCATTCACGGGTAATGTCGCCGGGTTTTGGATAATAAGTTTTCTGCACTTGCGTTCTCCTACCTCGCACGAAAAAAGCCCAGGAAATGCCGTTCGTGCGGTCAAGTCTAAAATGTCAACCGGTCTTCCGGCTTGCGCCACCGTCAGCGTAATTTACGTTGACCAGGCAAAGTCCGGCAGCCGGAGCCAATCTTCCCTCTCGTCGCCTGGTCGGATCATCTATCAAGACTGCCAAATCTGACAGCTCCCCGAACCCCAGCCCAACCTCCACAATCGCGGCGGTTATGTGACGGACCATGTGGTAAAGGAAGGCGTTCGCTTCGATGTGGAAGACGAAAACATCTCCTTCCGATTGCCACTGGCTCAAGCTCACCTGCCTGACTGTGCTTGTATTTTCTCGCGGCGGCCTGCCAAAGGCGGCGAAGTCATGCTCGCCCACAAACAGGTCGGACGCGGAACTAAGCAGCGCCAGTTCAGGTTGGTCGGTGAGCCGCCATGCGTAGCGCTCGCGCAGTGGATCGCGCACCGGATCGATGAAGATCGAGTAGCGATATCTGCGGCTGACGGCATCGAAGCGTGGGTGAAAATCCCCGGTCGCTCTCTTTGTCCGCCGCACAGCCACATCGGCAGGAAGGTTAGCGTTCAACGCTGCGCTGAGATCCACGGTTGCATGATCCCATGCGAGGCGGTAGGCGATAACCTGTCCTTCAGCGTGCACCCCGCTGTCCGTCCGACCAGCGGCTTTTAACGCACGCTCCTGCCATCCGACCGCTCGCAGCGCATCTTCGAGCACAGCCTGCACCGTTCGGTGACCCTCACGCTGACGCTGAAACCCTTCAAATCTGGTGCCGTCATAGGCGACGATAGATTGGTAAGTTACAACAGATGACGAGTCCAGCTTTTGGCTCGCCGCAGCCACGATGTGGCCTATTCTTCCACTAGTTCCAACAACACCATCTCAGCCGAGTCGCCAAGGCGAGGGCCTAACTTGATGATGCGGGTATAGCCTCCTGGTCGCTCAGCATAACGAGGCGCGATGTCATCGAACAACTTCTTCACAATCTCGGGATCGTTTATCTTCGCAGCTGCGTTCCGGCGCAGATGAACCGCCTGGGCTCCCTCGGCAGCGTTGCCGCGCTTCGCGAGCGTGATCAGCTTTTCAGCATGGCCACGCACTGCCTGTGCTTTCGCCTTCGTAGTTTCGATCCTCTCGTGTTCGAATAACTGCTTCGTCAGGTTGCGCCGAAGCGATCGTCGATGTCCTGAGGATCGTCCCAATTTATGTCCAGATACACGATGTCGCATTATTGCCTCACTCCGCTTCGGCTTCCCCGTCGGAGTCTTCGTCCAGGTAGCCCTTTTCCATCAAGCGTTCTTTTAACTCTTCGAGGCTCTTCTCGCCGAAATTGCGGATCGAGAGCATAGCCTCTTCGCCCTTCTCGAGCATGTCCAGGACTTCGCCGACGTTGGTGATCCCGGTGCGTTTAAGCGAATTGAACACCCGTACCGTCAGATCCAGATTCTCGATGGGGGTCTCGTAAACTTCATTCGCAACGCGCGGTTCTTCCTCTTCCTGAGCAGCGATCATCAACGATTCCTCGGTGACGCCGCCGATGTCGCGCAGATGCGCCATCAGGATTTGAGCGCTTGAACTCAACGCTTCCTCGGGCTTGATCGTCCCATCCGTCCAGATTTCAAGGATCAGACGGTCGAAGCTCGTATCCTGACCGACGCGCGCCCGTCCAACTTCGTAATTGACGCGCCGGACCGGGTTGAAAATCGCATCGGTCGGAAGTTCGCCGATGGGCAGACGGCCGCGCTCATCCGAAGGAGAGTAGCCCCGACCGCGCTCGACGTTCATCTCGATTTCAAGATAAGCTTTATCATCATCCACCGTGAGCAGGTAGAGTTCAGGATTGACGATCTCAATCTCCGCCGGCGCGATGATATCGGCCGCCGTGACAACACCCTCCCCCTTAACCTCCAGGCGCAAACGCGCCGAATCGCCCTCGTGAACGATCAGACGAAGTTTCTTCAGGTTGAGCATAAATTGCAGCACATCTTCACGCACGCCGGGTATCTCAGAGAACTCGTGCGGCACGTCAGTGATCCGTATGGATGTGACTGCAGCGCCGTCAAGCGAGCTCAACAAAATACGCCGGAGCGCATTTCCAATGGTGATGCCATACCCAGCTTCGAGCGGGCTTATGACGAATTTGCCGTAGTTCTGGGCAACCGCCTCTCGTTCGATTTTGGGCATCACTAGGTTAGTGGTTACGACCACGGTTATCCTCCACGATCCTCGTACGAAACGTGTCCCCGATAAAACTCACGACTAGCGTGAGTAGTATTCCACGATCAACTGTTCGTTCAGGTTGGCGTCGATGTCGCTGCGCTCGGGCATCTTTGCGATCTGCCCGGAAAGCTTATTGACATCGCGCTCAAGCCACGCGGGGACAGTCTTCGTTTCTGCGACAGCCGGGAGTTCTTTAAAATAGGTTCGTTGACGAGAACCCTCCCGCACCTCGATCTCATCACCCTGTTCCATCAACATCGACGGGACATCGGTCCGGCGCCCATTGACGTTGAAATGGCCATGGGTGACCAACATGCGCGCCTGGGCCCGGCTGTCTGCATAGCCAAGCCGGTAGACCACGTTGTCCAGGCGACGCTCGAGCATCGTGAGCAGGTTTGCACCTGTCAAACCACGCTGCTGCAATGCGTTGCTGTAAAAACGACGGAACTGGCGTTCCTTCATTCCGTATATGCGGCGGGTCTTCTGCTTCTCACGCAGCTGGCGACTGTAATCAGATACCCGGCGGCGGCGGTACTGAGACTCTCGCCCGTGCTCACCCGGCGGATAACTTCTACGCTCGATCGCACACTTCGGCGAGAAGCAGCGCGCCCCCTTCAGAAAGAGCTTTTCACCCTCCCTGCGGCATAATTTACAAACAGGTCCTGTATATCTCGACATCGCGAGTAATTTCCTTCCTTGACTTTATACGCGGCGTTTCTTGGGCGGCCGACAGCCATTGTGAGGAACCGGGGTGACGTCACTGATTGAACGCACCTTAATTTCCTCAGCCATCACCGCTCGAATAGCGGCTTCTCGTCCAGGTCCGGGGCCTTTGACCATGATGTCGACTTCTTGTAAGCCGAGTGCCTTGGCCTCCCGGATAACCTCGCCCGCTGCGATCCTTGCAGCGTAGGGCGTGCTTTTCCGGGAC
>JASFUN010000228.1:0-4266 GCA_050050255.1 Anaerolineales bacterium
AACCCGTTGACGGGTTTGAAAGTCGAAAGTCAGGCGTCGCTCAACATAGGTCCAGCGCTGGTGTCGATAACGAATTTCCCCCTTTCGGCCCGTCCGCAATCCGGCCTTTCCCTTGCAAGTCATGTTTGGGAGACTTCGATTGGTGAGGGGATGACAAGGTTCATCGGCGTGTTTTTTGGCGATTACCTTGAGCAGCTTGATGAGATCAACAGCAACCTTCCTGCTGACTATGATCGGGATTACCTCATAGGCCCGGTTCGCTCGGGGAGGGTGGCTTTTCAGGAGATCAAAAGCCTCTATCCGGGAGGCCGGCTGCTCATACGCTACGCGTCGCAGGAAGTGATCAAGCAGCTTACAGGCTGGGTTCTCGTCCGGGCTTTGGACCCCAATGACATCAACAGCGCCGGGCTCACGCTTGATGATCTGCAGTCGCTCGAACTTCCAGAGGTGAATCCTGAAGCGTACGCCCATCTGACCTTCGACTCTGAAGCTCCTTCGGGTGGTGTTGATGAGCGCGAGTTCAGGATCATCTACAACTACCTCAACAACGTCGGCTGGGAATACGATCAGAGAACGGGGACTTATCTCAGGTCGCAGGACCGGGCCGATGGCTCGGGTGAGCTGTATCCAGTCATCGATAGGTTGACCGGCGAGCGCCTGGGTTTCGAGAACGTACTTGTGCTCTGGACAGGGCACTCTTTCGAAAATTTGAAGGGGACGATACTGGAGATCGATTTAGTTTTTCGACCGGACGGGTATGGGCTGTTGTGGCGTGATGGGCAGCGCTATGAGATTCATTGGTCGACGCGGTCGGGTGAGCTGCGGGTGCAGGATGAAGAAGGCGGCGACGTTCCGCTCAAGCCAGGTCGGGTAATATTCGAGGTCGTCAGTCAATTCTCGACCTGGGATGCAGAAGCCGGCGTGGTGCGCTTCGTCCGCCCGGCACTGCCCACGCTTACGCCCACTCCGACCCCGACAACGACTGCAACGCCATCATCTACAACGACACCTTAAGCAAAACCGCCCCCGATGGGACGGTTTCAGGAAGGAGCGGGTATCGGGACTCGAACCCGAGACATCCTGCTTGGGAAGCAGACGTTCTACCACTGAACTATACCCGCTTATCGCCAGTCATTATACAAAGGAACGAATACTCTGAAAAGGGGGCTTGTCCCTGAAACCAGCTGAGATCAGGATTCCTCCAACCCGAGTATGCTGCGTCTAAGGAGGTCCAGAGCGAAGCTGATAGCGCGGGCGTCCATATTGACGAAAATGGTCGGGTAGCGCTCGTCAAGATGGCTCTCATGCCCCGGGATCTGGGCGTAAATCTCCAGCTTTGAACCCTTATTTTCATCCTGTGTCAGGTTCACAGCCAGGCCGGCGGAAGCTTCGTGTTTTTCGATCATTTGGATCAGGCGCACTCGAACGGATCCCGCCAGTTCATCCGGGTCCAGCACTTGGCTGCCCTCCAGCACACCTGTCTCGTCTGCCAGGCTCTTAGCCAGCAGGCCATCCGTACCTGCCTCTACGGTCACGAGATTCCAGCCTCGCTCGGCGAGCATCCCAAGGACCACGCTTTCCAGGTTTTGGTCATCGATCCCATAGATATGCCTCTTCAAGCGCTGCTGCAGGGTCGCCTGGATCCCCCAGAGCATTTCCTCTGCATCTTGGGCCGTTTTTGCCTTAGCCGTTATGCGGATATCCACCCGGCCGGGATGTGCGCTCAGGCCGACTGTCGGGTTGCTCAATTGTTCCAGGTCGCTGATGCGCTCGTCCAGCAGTGATTCCCCGATGCCGGCTGTGCGCACCAGTCGGGTTTGGATGATCTCATTTGTGCCGAGCTTGCGTTTGAGATATGGAACGACGTCGCTTTCAAGCAGATGGATCATTTCACTCGGCACGCCTGGCAACGAGATCACGATGGCTTGCTCGCTTTCCAGGATAAAGCTCGGGGCAGTGCCGACGGGGTTTTCGATAGGGATCGCGCCGGCGGGGATGTATGCCTGTCTCCGGTTATTCTCGGTCGGGGAGCGGCCAAACTGGGCAAAGCGGTCCTGGATCTGCTTCCAAAGCTCCTCGCTGAAGATGAGCTCCCGTCCTGCGGCATCCGCCACGCCTTCGCGGGTCGCGTCATCGATGGTTGGGCCAAGCCCACCGGTTGTGATGACGATATCGGATCGAGAAGCACTGGCACGCACTGCTTCGGCGATGCGTTGAGCGTTGTCACCCACTGTGCTGGTCAAGTAGATATCGACGCCAATATCCCGCAGGCGTCGGGCGATCTTGCGGGTGTTCGTATCGACAATCTCTCCAAGCAGGATTTCTGTCCCGATTGTGATAATCTCAGCTTCCATAATCGCTCTCAGACCACGTTATATTCATGGATTAAACGGCCTTCTTCAAACCTGGCCAGATCGAGGGATGAGACGTCGACTGTCTGGGCATGACCTTCCATGATGATCTCCTGCATCAGTTTTCCCGCGATCGGGCCGTGCATGAACCCATGCCCAGAGAATCCACCCACGATCCAGAATCCATCGACCGGAGTGGACCCGAAGATAGGGTGCGCATCCGGGGTGACTTCGTACAAACCGGCCCAGCCTGCAAGACGCCCCGCGCTTTCGAGCATCGGCATGCGTTCGGCTGCAGCGCTGATTGCTCTGACTTCCCAGTCTTCATCGATGGATTGATCGAATCCAGGTGTTTCATCCGGGTTGGACATCCCCGTCAGGATACCCTCACCTTCGCGGTGGAAATAGAGCGATTGAGCGAAATCAATAACGAATGGGAAATCAGTTGGCAGCTCAGGGAGCGGGGTGGTGGTGAGCATCTGTCGCCGGAGTGGAGTGATCGGCAGCTCGAGCTCCACCATCTTGCCGATAAGGCTGGCCCATGGCCCGGCAGCGTTGACGACTGCCGGTGTATCGATGCGACCGTGAGCCGTGATGACAGCCTGAACCTTTCCGGACTCGACGATGATATCCAGTACCTCAGTGTCTGTAAATGGCTTCACCCCCAGGCTGCGCGCACCCTTTATGTATCCCATGACGACGCCATTTGGATCGGCAAGTCCATCATTGGGACTGTAGGTCCCCGCCAGGGCGTCCGGGAATTGCATCATCGGCAGTCGGGAGCGAATCTCATCGCCCGAAAGCCACTCTACGTTGACATCAAGCTTTCGCTGCATCTCAATATTGCGTTTGAAGGATGCGACATCCGCGTCATTTGTAAGCACGAAAAGGTAACCGCATTTTCGCAGGTCGGGGTCCTGTCCAGTTTCTTGCTTGAGTCGATCGAGCATATCGAGACTCACGTTGGAAAGTTTGACGTTAACTTCGGTAGCAAATTGGTGACGGATTCCTCCTGCGCATCGGCCAGTCGCACCCTGGCCGAAGTAGGTTTCTTTTTCGAGCAGCACGACTTCTTCAACGCCCTCAAGAGCGAGATGATAGGCAGTGCTCGCTCCCATGACCCCGCCCCCGATCACGACGACGTCTGCAGTCTCCGGCAGTTCCATAGCCATAGAAAACCTCTTCGGTTGCTAAGTGTTAGAAATCGATCTGGGTGCCCAGGTCCTGCTTTTGAGCGCCTCTCAGGGCCAGGGAAGCAGCGACGGCGTCCTGGACGGCGACGCCCACGGACTTGAATAGGGTTACCTCGCCGTCGTCCTTTCGGCCCTGGACCTGACCAAGAACGACCTGGCCCAATTCAGCGCGGATGTGATCCTCGCTGATGATGCCTGCGTTTAGTGGGATGATCAAGTCGCCTGCTTCATCAAGAGCTGCGCTGCGCGAATCGACGAACACGGACGCCAGCTTAACCACATCACTACCGATCTCCTGCATCTGCGGCGTGAACGCGCCTACTGCGTTGATGTGCGTGCCCGGCTTAAGTGCCTCAGCGGCGAACACCGGATCCGTTGATGTAGTAGCGGTGCAGATGATGTCGGCGTTTTCGACTGCCTCAGCCGGGGTATCCACAATCTGCAGGTCGGCCGGAATCGGCCCGACCCCGGCGAGTTCTTCGATAAAATCTCTTGCGCCTGCTGTGTCAAGGCTGAAAATATAAACTCGATCGATGGCACGAACGGTGCAAACCGCCTCCAGCTGGGTGCGCGCCTGAACGCCAGAGCCGAACAGGCCCACCGTTTTCGAGTCCTTCCTGGCGAGCAAGTCGGTCGCTGCTCCCGAAGCTGCTCCCGTCCGGATTGCGGTCAGCGTCGCTCCCTCCATTAAAGCCAGAGGGCGCCCGGTAGCAGGATCCAGG
>JASFUN010000229.1:0-4266 GCA_050050255.1 Anaerolineales bacterium
GGGAGCAGCTCCAATCCTGCCGGGGAAGCGACGGATACTCTCGAGGTGACCGGCGAGGTTAGCCGGTCGGGGGAAAATCCGGATGTTTCTGAGGCCCGGTTCGAAGCACCACCGGAAATGCAGATCGACACCGATAAGATCTACGTGGCGACGCTCGAGACAGAAAAAGGTGATGTTGTCATCGAGCTTTTCGCCGATCGCGCCCCGGTGACAGTCAACAACTTTGTTTTCCTTGCGGAGCAAGATTTCTACGACGGCACCACCTTTCATCGTGTGATCCCCGGTTTTATGGCACAGGGTGGCGATCCGACCGGCACCGGCGCGGGAGGTCCGGGATATCGCTTCCAGGATGAGATTGTGCCCGGGCTGCGCTTTGATCAGGATGGTTTGCTCGCGATGGCGAACAGCGGCCCCAACACGAACGGCAGCCAGTTTTTTATCACATACGCGCCGGCGCCATGGCTGAACGGGTTGCACACCATATTTGGCAAAGTGATCAGCGGCATGAACGTGCTGTATCAGCTGACGGAGCGGGACCCTGAGGAATCGCCAGACTTCAGTGGAGATATCCTTCTAGATGTGGAGATCGAAACACGCTCAATGAGTTCGCTGCCGACTCCCACGCAGCTGCCGGATCCGATGCCGCCTGTCCCTGAAGAAGGCCGGCCTTTGGCCGAGATCCCGGCAGAAGAGCGGGAGGGCTTATATAACACGTCGCCCGAAATGGTTATTGATGTTGAGGCTGACTACACGGCCAGCATCGAAACCAGCAAAGGCACGATTGAGGTCGAGCTTGACCCAGCATCAGCGCCTGAAAGCGTGAACAATTTCGTCGTGCTCGCCGACCTGGGTTACTGGGACGCTTTCCCGATCAGCAATGTCCAGCCCGACGCGTTCGTCATCACGGGTTCGCCTGCCAACCGACCCGATAGCGATATCGGTTACGTGTTGCCTTCGGAGACGAGCCTGGAAGCGACAAAAGGGGCGCTTGGGTTCTGGTTCCGGCAGGACTTACTCGAGACAAGCGGAAGCCAGATTTTCATCTTGCTGGACGACCTGCCAGGGATGGAATCACTTTTTACAGTAATTGGGAACGTCACCGCAGGGCAGTCCGTCGCCGAAGAGCTGACCCTGGACGACAGCATTGAACGCATCACGATCACTGGACCAAGATGAAGTTGGATAGGTTTGGATGACCGAATACGAGGCTGTGATCGGGCTGGAGACGCACATCCAGCTCAACACGCAATCAAAGATATTTTGCCGGTGTAAGGCGGATTCGTGGGGAGATCCACCGAACACCAATATTTGCCCTGTTTGTACCGGACTACCGGGGGTCCTGCCGGTCCTAAACCGCAAGGTTATTGAGAAAGCCATGCGGTTGGCTGCAGCAATGAACGTTGATGAGATCCAGGGTGTTTCCTACTTCGCCCGCAAGAATTATTTCTATCCTGACCTTCCGAAAGGCTACCAGATAAGCCAATACGATGAACCCCTTGCGGTTGGGGGCTTTCTCGAAGTCCCCCTGCAGGAAGGAAAATCCCGCAGGGTCACAATCACAAAATTGCATGTCGAGGAAGATGCCGGGAAAACCGTCCGCGGGGAAGGGCAGCGCCTGATCGATTTCAACCGCTGCGGGGTGCCGCTGGTTGAGATGGTCACTGGCCCCGACCTACGTACAGCTGACGAAGCTGCCGAATACCTCATGCGGCTGCGTCAGCTCCTGCGCTGGTTGGAGATTTCAGAAGGAGATATGGAGCGGGGACAGCTGCGCTGCGATGCTAACATTTCCATCCGCGAACCGGGCACATCTGTCTTAAACCCAAAGACCGAGATCAAGAACGTCAATTCGATTGAAAATTTACGCAACGCGATCCAGGCTGAAATCGACCGCCAAGTTCGGGAAGTGGAGGCTGGCAATCGCATCGAGGCCTGGACCCTGGATTGGGACGAAGACAGCGAAACGTTGCGGAAGATGCGGTCGAAGGAGACCGAGGCGGATTACCGCTATTTCCGTGAGCCGGACTTGCTTCCATTAATCGTCAGTGAAGCCTGGAAAACGCAGGTCGTCGATGCGCTCCCGGAATTGCCCCTTGCCCGTCGGAGCCGGTTCGTCGATGAATATGGCTTGCCGCTCTACGACGCCGAGATTCTCACCGAAGAGCGCAGCCTGGCAGACTATTTTGAGCGCGCCCTGGATGAGTATTCCGGTGATCCTAAGCATATCTCGAACTGGCTGATGAACGATGTGCTGCGCATCATCCGAAGTGAGGGCATCACGGCTGCGGAGCTGCGCGTCAAGCCCGATTACCTGGCCACGTTAGTTCGCATGGTCCAGGACCAGGTCATAACGAACAGCACAGCCAAGGAGCTGCTTGATCGAGTGCAGGCCACCGGTCAAAACCCGCAGGATATCGTCGAAGCAGAAAACCTTGCCCAGGTCTCGGACGAGGGTGAACTGCGTGAGCTTGCCGCCCAAATATTGGAGGCCAATCCCGAGCAGGTTGAGACCTACAGGGCAGGCAAAACGACGGTTATCGGATGGTTCGTCGGGCAGGTTATGAAAGAGACACAGGGAAAGGCGAACCCCCAGGTCGTAAAGCAGGTGCTGCAATCGCTTTTGGACGAGCGATAAACCGCGTGGAGACCTTCCACGCTTCCATCCAATTAAGCTCAGCATGAAAGAGCGCGGCCGCCGTTTCGTGCTTAGACGTGCGGGAGCACGCGAGCAAGGGCTTATCTGGCGCATGGTGATCGGGGCTGGATTAAACCCGCTCCATCTGCGCTGGAACAATTTCATCCTTGCGGAAGACGCTCAGAGGGAGATTGTCGGGTGCGGCCAGGTCAAGACGCATAAGGATGGTTCGCGTGAATTGGCCTCGATTTACGTCAAGCCGGAGGCTCGCGGCCGAGGTGTAGCGCACGCTGTCATCGAAAAACTCCTGGCTGGGGCGGCCTCACCAATCTGGCTGACCTGCAGGCGCGAACTGGTGGATTTCTACCGACGCTTCGGCTTTGAGGAAATTCTTTCGGCGGAAGAGATGCCTGCATACTTCCGGCGGGTAAAGCGGTTGGTGGGATTTCTATCGCGGACTGATCTGGAAAGCCCACTGGCGGTGATGTGCCGGCGGGGTTGATACACAAGTAGATTTCACGGCAAACAAAAAACGGCGGGCTCAGCCCGCCGTTTATATCTATTTGAACAGATTTAAAATCGCCCAACAACCATGAACATCGAGACCAGGGATAGAAACGCGGCCACGAAGAAGCCGATTGCAGAAGTCTGATGATTCTTCTTGTTGCGGAAATTCTGCATTTCAAGGTAGTTGTTGAATTGCTCAATAGTCTCGCGCGAAAGTTCTTCGGATTCGGGTTCGCCACCATCTCGGTCACGGAAGACGAAATTCCGCAGTTCTTCCTGAGATAAGCGCCACTGCATATAGGCAAGGTAGGCGAATATCGCAGCAAGTAGGAACCAGATCGGGAATATTACATTCATGGCAATTGCCTCCCAGATTCAATAATGACGAGCCTTTCGGCCGCTATGAAGATAGCGCAAGATTACGGACAATGCAATAGGAACCATTCTCCTACTGCCGGTCAGCCCGCTTGATTTGCATTAGATGCAAATATGGTGCCGGACAGCGACCTGTTCAGCGCAGGTCATAAAGCAACGATTCGCTCGAGAGCTGGAGCAGCAGGCTGGCGGTGCCGTTGATGTTCCCTAACATCAGACTCCAATTTCCGCGTTGGCCGGCTTGAGCCACATAGAGATCGCTGGCCACCCAGCGGAGTGAGCGCCCACTGGCTAATGGTTGCGGGTCCGCTTGTGGGCTTCCCAGGACGATGGTTGCGTTATCGCGGCGGAAAGCAAAGTGCGATCCATCTGAATTCCATCCGATCCATTGGATATCACCTTGCGCGTACGGCCTGCTGTTTGAGCCGTCAGGATCCGACAGGACCAGCATGGTGGCCTGACCTGCTCCACCTTCACGCAGGATGGCAACCGATTGCATGTCGGGTGATAAAAGCGAATTTCCGTTGGTTTGCGGGAAGAAAGCCTGACCGCTGATCGGAGGGAAAGATCTCGGTTCCCCTTCGACCGGGATGATCCAGACAGTCCCACTCGGCTCGTCAGCCAGAGGGTCTGCGGATGGGATGAAGACGCCGACCTGTGTAGAACCAGGAGCCCACACTATGACCGGATAGTACCGATATTCGCTGTAAGTGATGACAGGTTGAAAAGTCACCAGATTGGTAGACAAA
>JASFUN010000230.1:0-4260 GCA_050050255.1 Anaerolineales bacterium
TCCTGATGGGCAATACGCGCAGCTTCGTCGAGGTCGGCATCCCCCGGTTGGGCACCGAAAACATCCCGCAGGGCGAGGTAGCGCGGTCCGGGATCATCGCTTTCAAGCAGCCAGTCGGTGGGATCGGCGCGCAGGTGTTGTCTCCAGTCTCCCATTTTTGATCCTCTCGATGACCGCTGAACGGATTGGAGCGCTCGTTTGCAAAAGACACTTGCACTTACAGGATACAGCCTTTTTCAGCGGATTGAGCGTTGATGTTGCGGTGCGCCATGAGCTCAATATGCCGAATCGAAAGATCGAGGCAACTCGATAACGTGAGGCGTTGGCGCAGGAAGAAGCCACGGCCGAGGCGAGATGCGAGGTCCCAAAGAAGCCATCTTCTGCTAACAAACCCGGATTGTCTGCGCGGACCTAGCCGGCAGTTCGCTCGAGTTTTTCCGCGATGGCGCGCACCATCGCGGCGTAATAACTCTCGTTGGTATACAGGCTGGGATAGCGGGTCCTAACCCCTGCTTTCTTGAGGAAGTCTTCCAATCGCCCGTATGGGGACTCCACCGCCTGCTTATCCTTTCCTTCTTGATAAGCCTGCAGGAGCAGGAAAACGATATCCGGGAAGAGCTCGATCTCGTCCTTCGTCCTTGCTCGACGGGAGTGGATGAGGATAACAGGCTCACCGTAGAGGTGGCGGAAGCTGGATCTACGCTGGTAGGTGCTGATGCCGGCATACTGGAACTGTGATCGTTTGCGCAGCCCGGGCAGGATTTCTCCGAGCCCGAATTCACGCTTGATGAAGCGCACGAGTTCGTTGGGAGTAGGGGGCATTGTCATGGCAGAATCACCCAGGATCGTCATAGCGTCCGGTTCAGCATTGGTGAACTAATGATACATCATGCCGTAAGGTCAGGCCGAAGCATAAGCCGCAGATCAGTTAACTAGTGCGTTTATAGAATTATGCTGAATACAAAAGGACACCTGAACACTATGGGGCCCTTCAGAAAAGCCTGTACAGCATTTTGAATGGTTATGCGGATGCTGTCTGGCCGAGCCCGGTGAAAATGAAGTTAAAGTCCGCCGACGATTTGAAGGAGCCCTGGTGCGATGTTTATTGGAATGTTCGTTCCAATTTAAGAGATGATGGACACAAGATTTCCCAATTTCATGATCCCACCGACAAACCGCAGAGTCTTTCTAGTGGTCAACGTGCCCGGGTGACGGTAAGCCAGGCTGCGGCCGAGCCGCACAGCGCGCCCAGCAGCGTAGCCAATAAAGGTATGTCCAGTGCGAAGCCGATCCCGAAACCACTCGAAGCCAGGCCCGTCAACCAACCCGCAGCCTGCAGGTGGGGGTCTCTCCAGGCGAATTCCCGCCGCTCGTCTTCGCTCTCTATGCGCCCTGGATCTACACGCCGGCTTGCGGCCAGGAACACAATCAACAGCGCGGGTTTGATCAGGTTGCTGATGTTCTGAATCGTGTTTCCGGGGGCGAGATTGCCGCTCTGGAAAATGTCGATGAAATGCACGACGCTGGCGCCCACGCTCAGAATAGTGACAGCCATTACGGTTGCTTCCCGGAACCCGTCACGACGGGCGATGGCTACTAACCCGAGCACACCGACGGCCAGGTTAGCGAATCCCATCTCTAATTGGAATGGGCTGCCAGCCGGCCAGCCGACCGACTCGGCGATGAAATTGGAAAGGAACATGTGCCCGAAAAAGCCGCCGATGCCGCCCCCGGCAACGCCCAGGCCGAACAGGTAGACGAGGTAGGTTTCCAGCCTCCGACTGCGGGAATTGATGCGTGAATCGAAGCGGATGGCGATGGCTGCGGCGATCAAAGGCAGCAGCGTGAACAGAAACACACGAATAATAAATATGGTCATGAACCCCTCCACAGGACGATTGAAATAATACCATCGAATTCGGAGAAAACCGATCTGAAATCAACTCGCCTCGATGGTTAATATCTTCGCAGCAGCTCCAACAAGGCCTCGGCGCCGAATTCGATCGACGCTACAGGCAACCTCTCGTTCTCGGCGTGGATGAGGGTTGGTAAGTCGATCTCAGGAGGAAGGTTCATGGGCAGGAAGCCGTAGTTCTGCATCCCATGCGCTTCAAGCAGCCTGCCATCTGGACTCTCGTTAAAAAGGTACGGTATCGGGATCCCATCCGGATCGAGATCGGTGAGGATGCCGGCCAACGTATTGAACAGTGCGTAATCTACCTCCGGCTTGGTTTGAGGTCCGGCGGCGAGCACCTCGATCTCGACCTGATCGCCCAGGAGCTTTTGCAGATTGTTCAGCAGGTCTTCTGTGCTGCGTCCGGGGAGCATGCGGGCGTCGATCTCGACTTCCGCCTCGGAGGGGATCACGTTGAACTTGCCGCCTGAACGTACGACGGTCGCATTGGCGGTGTCGCGGAAGAGGCTTTCAAAGCGCTCACTGCCCTTGCCCAGACTGGCCAGAGCGGCTTCAAATGATCCCGGTTCAAGCAGCCCCTGCAGGGTGTCTTGGGCATGGATGGGCAGCTCACGGCACATCGTGTTGACGATTCGCTCTGCGAGCTCGGTTTTGTAGTAGGGCATCTTGGCTTGATCGAGCAGCTGCAGTGCCTCCCCAAGCTGGTTCATCACCGTATCGTAGGCGGGCAATGAGCCGTGGCCACCGGGACCCCGGAAGCGCAGAAAAACATGGGCGTATTGCTTCTGCGACACACCGATGCGGTAGAACTTTTTTCCAAATGCATAGAGCGGGAAGCCACCGAACTCTCCGATGGCGTGCTCAATTCCATTGAACAATTGGCCATGTCTCTCGAGCAGGAACTGCATACCCTGGGAACCACCGGTCTCCTCGTCTACGACGATCGCCAGCAGGATATCGCCGGAGGGCTCGATGCCTTCGCTTCTTGCCCGCAGAAGCGCATGAACAAGCATGGCGACCCCGGCTTTCATGTCCAGGGCGCCGCGCCCGTAGAGCATCCCGTCCACCACTTCGGCGTCGAAAGGTGGCTGATCCCAGAGCTGGCCTTCAACGCCGACCACATCCGCATGGCCGTAGAGCAGAAGCGGCGGCCGCTCGCCGGAACCTCCCAAACGGCTGATTAGATTGGGGCGTCCGGGCTCATTCGTCAGGAAATCAACCTCGAAACCGGCCGAATCAAGCAGATCGCGCAGATATTCCTGCGCGGCTTGTTCGTCACCGGGTGGGTTGACGGTCCTAAATTGGATCAATCGACGGGCGATATCGACAGGGGAGGGGAGTGACATTTCTTCACCTTTAGCAAAGCGGATCCTGATCAACTGTATCACAAACCAGGATGGGATCTGGTTTTTCTCAAAACCGTCTTCGACCGGTCTTGCCTTGGCGACTGCTATTGTTATATTATAGTGTAACAATGAGCGTTCCTGGAGAGATTTCTGACCATCTGCGCATCGCTGTTGAGGCAGGCACGCCGATCGTGGTTCAGCTCGCTGAGCAGCTCACCTGGCTGATCGCCAGCGGGTTGGTGAGGGAAGGTGACACGCTGCCGCCGATTCGTGAGCTGGCAGATGATCTTGGTGTGCACATGCATACGGTGCGCGAGGCCTATCACCGCCTGGAGGCTGCCGGTCTGGTTTCGATTCAGACCCGTAAAGGTACGACCGTGCTGCGTTCGGACGCCGGAACGCTCTCCGGCCAGGAAATGGATCCGCGTTCATTCCTGATCGGTGTCCTGCTTCCCGGACCGTCGCCTGCCTACAACCGCTTCATCGAGGGCATACACAGGACGACCGCTGGCAGCGGTTTGTTGCCTCTTATCACCTACAACAACGACAACCTGTACTTGGCAAGGCGCAATCTTCATCAATTGATCGCCAAGAAAGTCGATGGCTTGATCGTGGTGAGCATGGGGGATATCTGCTTAGTTGAGGACGGGCTCGATCTGGAAAATTTGCCCCCAATTGTTTACGTCGATGCGCCCGGGATCAAGGTCAACTCCGTTAACCCCGATTCGGAAGGCGCGGCCAAAGGCCTGACGGAGCATCTGCTCGGTCACGGATATGACCAGGTCGCGTTGGTGACCGCACCCACTGATTGGGAGAGCGTCGAGCCCGTCTTGCGCGGCTACCAGCGTGCACTTAGCGAGGCGGAAAAGGCGTTTGATCCAAACCTGGTAATCGAAGTGCATGATTTTCTACCTGAGAGTGGATTCGAGGGAGCGATGGCACTCCTCGATCGGGATGCAGGTGTGGATGCGGTTCTGGCCGGGGATGACCAGCTGGCGA
>JASFUN010000231.1:0-4257 GCA_050050255.1 Anaerolineales bacterium
CTGACCAAAGCAGAAGATATCAACCGCTACGTGGATCAGGCCGTGCAGGAACTCGGAGGCGTTGATATTTTAATTATCAACGCAGGTGGGCCTCCCCCGGGTGCATTCCTTGATCTCACGCCGGCCGACTGGCGCGCCGCAGTAGACCTCACGCTGATGAGCGCCGTTCACCTGTGCTATGAAGTTGTGCCCAATATGGTTGAAGCCGGCGCTGGATCGATCGTGACCACCCAGTCCTATTCCGTAAAACACCCTATCGACAACCTGATCCTCTCCAACTCCCTGCGCATGGCAGTCATCGGTATGATGAAGTCCATGGCCAACGAGTTGGGCAAAAAGGGCATCCGCATCAATTCGATCAACCCCGCCTGGACCTGGACGGAACGCGTGGAACAACTCATGAAAGATCGTGCCGATCGCAACGGTACCACGCCTGAGCAGGAAGCCGGACGGGTCACGGAGGTTGTACCGCTGGGACGCATGGGGACGGTGGAGGAGTTCGGCCGCTCGATTGCCTGGCTGGCGTCGCCGGCAGCCTCATTTATTCACGGTCACGCACTCATGTTTGACGGTGGGGCGACTCGTTTCCCACTATAAGCGAAGTGGCTGGAAACTTGCATTAAACCAAATCACGCAGTCGACGCTGCGTGACTTGGAACAGGAAAACGCGGTTGCCAGCCAGCGATCCTAACAAATATTTAAGTGGTCATGCGGCGATAACTTCGCGCACCTGCAGTCGGCGGCGGACGAGTGTTCTCAGTCTAGAGGCGAGCAAACTCGCGTGGACCGGCTTGATCAGGTAATCATCCGCACCGGCATCCAGGGCGCGGGCCACGCTGCCGGGTGAGCCAAGAGCCGAAAGGATAAGAATCGGGACATCGGAAAATTCTCGAATTTTCTCACAGACTTCCCAGCCGTCCATACCGGGCATCAACAGGTCCAGGATGACCACATCCGGTTTGGCTGTTTTGCATGTCTCGATCCCATCCTCGCCATTGTATTCAGCGCAAATCTGGAAATCCTGGCCCCTGAGCAGGGTGCGCAGCATTACTGCCAGATCGGGATCATCATCGATGAGTAAAACTACAACGGCCATAGTCAACCACCCTTTCCACGGTCTTATTATGGCTGATATGTTTGTCTTTGAACCTTACAAGGTCCTTTCATCGAATTGGTTGGCGATGCTTGCGATGAGGCCGTCAACAGTCTATGATTTGACCTAGTAAGAGGGAGAAATGATGGCGGAGAAGCCGACGAAAAATCCGGTTGGCCGGGTTGTCCTATGCCCACAATGTGAGGCACCGCTCCCTATGGACGCGCGCCTGTGTCCGCAGTGCGGCGTAGACCTGGCGCTGCTGTCCCTGCTTGGGGAGAAGGCATATTTAGAGGGGGTACCGAAATATACGCCGATTGACACGACGCCGGCCTGGCTTGTGCCGCGCATCGGTGAGTTCCTCATCGAGCGCAGCGTCATCAGCAAAGAACAGCTCGATAAAGCCCTAAGTCAGCAAGCGGAAAACGCCGAGCAGGGTAAGCAGGTCCTGCTGGGCCAGACGCTGATCGAGATGGGTTTCATCGATCGTGACACGCTCGACCAGGCTCTCACCGAGCAAATCGTCGATCTGCATGCTGCTGTGCAGGAATCCAACCGCACATTGCAGCACCGCGTACACCAGCGCACGCGCGAATTAAGACATGCGCTTCAGCGACTGACCGAGATCAACCAGGTGAAAGCCAACCTGATCTCTAACATCTCGCACGAGCTGCGCACCCCCCTGGCTCACCTGAAGGGCTACGTCGAACTGCTCGCTGACGGAGAGCTTGGGGCCCTGAGCGCTGAGCAGTCGGATGCTATCGGGGTGATGCGCCGTGCCACCGACCGGCTCAACCGCCTCATCGAGGATCTAATCGAGTTCTCCACAGCCTCACGGGAAGGGCTTACCCTCAACCTGCATCCAATGTCCGCCCCCGACATCGTGGAAAGCATACTTCAGAAGTCACACGATAAAGCTGAAAAGGCGGGCGTTAAACTCGTCACACAGGTGGGATCGAACCTCCCCGCCGTACGCGCCGATGTAGAACGGCTCACATGGGCGATTTACCAACTCATCGATAACGGCATCAAGTTCACACCCGCTGGTGGCAGCGTCAGCCTGCGGGTTCAAGCCTCCGATACCGGCATTCAATTCGAGATCGAGGATACTGGCATTGGCATTCCCGAAGACCGCATAGAAGAGATATTCGAACCATTCCACCAATTAGATGGGTCGCCGACACGCCGTTATGGAGGCACCGGCCTTGGTCTATCCCTAGTTAAATTGATATTGGAAGCGCATGGCAGCTCGCTCGAGGTGCATAGTGAAGAGGGGCACGGCACCCGGTTTCGCTTTCAACTAGCACAGAATTCGGATCAATGACCAGCCCGCTGATACCCACCGAGACACTGACCTACGGCACCGAACTTAACGCGGTGTACGCCATCGCGCGGATTGTAGCCGAGACATTTGACACAGAAGCCGGGTTGGATGCAGTTTTCCGCCTGGCGCGCACGATCTTCATCTTTGACACGGTCGCGCTGTATCTCCAAAACGAAGAAAGCCAGGAACTCGAACCAAGCTACGCACGGGCCCTCGGCCGTGGCCGTTCGAGAGAGGAAGGCCTGGCCTGGGGTGAACCTGCGGCCCTGGAAGCTTTCCGCAGGGGACAGACCATTCTGCGCAAAGAAGATGCCGGCCCGGCCGTCAAGGAACGCGACCGCCGTCGGGACTATCTCGGGCTCCCACTGTTGGTCGGCGGTCGCACCGTCGGCAGCCTGGTTTTCGGACGCTTCGGCGGCCCATCTTACCCGGCTGAGCATATCCGCCTGGCCGAGTTCGTCGCCTGGCACATCGGCCAATTGCTTGAAAACCGGCGTCTTTCACGGAGAATCGCCAACCTGGAAGCGCAGCGCGAACTCACCAGGATGCAGGATGAATTCATCTCAACGATCTCCCACGAGCTCCGCACGCCGCTCGGTTTTATCAAGGGCTATGTGACCACGCTTTTGCGCGAAGATACTACCTGGGATGCTGAGCACCGTGCTGAGTTTCTCAACATCATCGATGATGAAGCCGATCGTCTGCGCGAGCTGATCGATAACCTGCTCGATTCCTCCAGGCTGGAGAGCGGCAGCCTGAGCATGACGCTCGAACCCACCAAAATCGCCCCGGCTATTCGCGCATCCGTGCATCGCATCAAAGGCGCCTTCCCGGACATCGACATCAGCACCAATGTCCCTGACGACCTACCAAAGCTACGCATCGATTCGACTCGCATAGCACAGGTGCTCGATAATTTCCTGAACAACGCCAGCAAATACGCGTCGGGCAGCCCGGTCACGGTCACGGCTGAAGTGATGGACGACAGCCTGCGCATCAGCGTCCGGGACCAGGGATCTGGCATACCAGCCGAACACACACCACACTTGTTTGAACGCTTCTACCGCGTGCCCAGTTCCAGCACAACGCGTGGAACGGGTCTCGGTCTTTACATCAGCCGCAAGATCATCGAGGCACACGGCGGTGAGATTGGCGTGGAGAGTACAATTGGAGAGGGCACAACCTTTTACTTCGATCTTCCAATCACCGAACTTAGTGAAGAGGAAGCAGGAGGGAGAATATGAGCGAACCAAAAACCATACTTGTAGTTGACGATGAACCTCGCTACCTCAGCCTCGTACAAATCAACCTTGAAAGCGATGGCTACAACGTCATCACGGCCATGGATGGACAAAGCGCTGTCGAGTCAGTAGCCAACGAACAACCTGATATCGTTCTTCTAGATGTGATGATGCCCATTATGGACGGATTCACGGCATGCGAACGAATCAGGGAGTTCTCCTCAGTACCTGTCATCATCCTCACGGCAAAAGGTGAGGAGCGCGATCGGGTACGGGGTCTCGACGCCGGCGCTGATGACTACATCATCAAACCATTTTCAGCCCAGGAGCTGCTGGCGCGCGTACGCGCAGTGCTGCGCAGGGCTGAACGCGGCACCGTCGAAGGATTCCATGAACCGGTCTTCGAGCATCACGAACTCAAAATCGACCTGGCCCGCGCGCTGGTAACCGTCGACGATGAAGAGGTATCACTGACAGCGACCGAGTACCGGCTGCTGCAGACGCTGGCGAACAACATGGGCCACGTCCAGAGTCCTGAAGATTTGCTTACCTCTGTGTGGGGCCCGGAATATAAGGACGACAAGGAGATCCTCTGGGTC
>JASFUN010000232.1:0-4247 GCA_050050255.1 Anaerolineales bacterium
ACGAATTTGTTGGGCGAATACAGCATCCCGGCCACAAACCTGAGCCCGGACCCGTTGGAAGACTGCGGCACGTATTGGTGGCGAGTCGCCGGTGTGCAAGATGGTTCCTATGGTCCCTACTCGGACACGCGCTGGTTCCGCACGAACGAATCCGGTCTGTGCCTGTACCTGTACTATCCGGGCTGGGTACTTGAGAATGTGAATTGCCGAACCTGTGGAGATCGGGTGTGCCCGATCCGCTACATCTTTGAGGCCGGCATGGTCGCCCAGGTTCTCGGCCGCAGCGTGGATGGAAATTACCTGAAGCTTGCCAACCCGAACGGTGGGGAGTGCTATGCTCCCCGCTTCGCGTTCGAGGTCGATATAGACAAGGTTGAGATGGTGCGCATGCCACCGGTACCTACGCCGGAACCCACGCCTGCACCAATTTGCTCGGCTAAAATCGATAACCGGGCAGATTGTATCGCCGCCGGCGGCGTATGGACGATGCCTGCCTCGGGTGGTGATTACTACTGCCAGTGTCCGTAAGCCCGGGATGGTGACACGGCAAGGCCGTGTCACCATCCTTCTGTAAGTTGAGAAAAACTGTAGGGGCGACCGGCCGGTCGCCCCTACAGCGTTAAAGAGGAAGAGAGAGGCTTATCTCTTGTTAAACCTCCTGGGGGTAGAGAGCCTGGAACTCGACCAGCTCGCGCAGCGGGTCAAGGTCGCTGTCCTGCCTGGACCAGTCGATCAGAGCCGGATTTAAGGCGAAACTCTCGTGCAGCAGTTCGAGGGCGCGCTCCGGGTGTTCATGCAGCGCGTAGAAGCAGGCCAGGTTATAGCGCTGGGTACCCTGCCAGGAATCTGAATCGTCCAGCGTGGTCAGAGATTCATACAGGTCCAACTGGACTTTCTCAGCTTCTTGGTCATTGCCGCAAAGGCTGAGGATGTCGCTGAGGTGTGCGTAGGGATGATAGCCTTCGCCGAACGCGATGTACTGCCAAAGCGGGCGGTTGTTCGTCCACTCAAACTTCTCGGGATCTTCCATTTCCGATTTATTGATGGCTTCTACTGACTGAATAAATTCGTCCTGTGCCTGCTTGGCCCGGTCTATCACCTCATTCCAGCTGTCGTTCTTATGTTCCTCAAAAACGGCGTCGTTGGTAAGGATGAAATCTGGGTCCGGCAGCGGGACTGCACCACCGGAGGCGGCGGCGCGCAATCGCTGTGTGTAGACCTCCCGCCAATAGGTCACATGCACGATATAGTCCTTTGCCGCCCAGGCTTTAAGCCTGCCCGTCGCCTGCTTATGCTCGTCGCTTAACCCTGACCATACTCGCTGCTCATTGCCGTGTTGAGCCAGCAGGACTTCCAACAGCCGGGCTTTGTAATCGATACCCTCTGACATAGTCGCCTCCTGTTCAGCAGATCATCAGCTGCACACTAAGAATACTTCGCTGTCTTTACTTTGGTTTGATTGAAAAGGCCACCGGGGCACATCTCCACAAACTTGAGCATCGCAGTGACTCTAGCTAGAATCCGGGAGGGAATTTGGAAGTCGTGTAGACGTCGTAGGAGGGCTGTAAGCATGAGCGAAGAGGTCAAAACGAAACAAGAGCCGGCAGCCAGTACGGGAATCAGCCTCTGGCGGGCGGGCGTTGTGGTGTTGTTCGCAGCGGTGCTTTCCAACGTAATAGCCCATTATGCCCTCTCCTTCGTGTTGAGCTACCCGCCTGACTTCGCACCTCTGCAGGTGACTTCGATCGCGATTTTTACAAGCGTCTGGGCGGTGTGTGCCACGCTCGTGTTCGCCCTGTACAGCCAGAGATTAGATCGTCCAGAACGGGGGTTCAAGCGTACGGGCTGGATTGTATTGGGATTGTCAGTGATCCTGCCTCTGATTGCATCCCTGCGGCCCGACCTGCTCCCGATTCCGGGGGGAAGCTCAGAGGGATTCCTGATGCTGATTCCATTTCACCTGATCGCTGGCGTGGTGATCCTCGGTTTGTTCGTCCGCCTTCATGAACCCTGAGGCCGGCTATTTTTGGCCAAATAAGAAAGCCGCCAGTCTAGGGCGGCTTTCTTCGAATCATACTTCTGAGAGGCAGTTGCGCTCTAGCGGTGCCCGTCGCGTGCTTGAAGCCAGAGTGCTTCGAGAGGACAAACGGTAGTGCAGGTCCCACATCCTGTGCAGGCCCACGGGTCGATGTAGGGTTTACGTTCGCCGGGCGCGCTCAGCAGACCGCCGTAACTGCAAGCCGGCAAGCATTGCCGGCAGCCATCACAGCGGGTTTCATCCAGATGGATAACGAGTGATTTTTGTTCTACTGCCAAACAGGTCCTCCCGGAAGGGGACTTAGATCTGAATCGCAGGGGCGAGCGGTTGCCCACCCCTGCGAGAATTCGATCGCTCAAGCGTCTTTCTTTTCAAGCAGGTATTCGTAGGCGGCAAGGGCCGCTTTTGCGCCCTCACCGACAGCGATGAGAACCTGCTCTGCGATCACATCGGTGACATCGCCTGCCGCAAAGATACCCTCCGTTGAGGTGCGATTACGGGCGTCGACGAGGATATGACCCTGCTCGTCGCGGGCTACCAGGCCGGCGACAATTTCCGACTGGGGCACCAGGTTGAGCTCAACGAAGAAGGCATCTGCCTTAAGCTCTTCAGTATCGCCATTCTTGCTGGCGACGATCTTGCGTGCGTATTCGTCGCCCAGCACCTCTTTAACCCGGTAGCCTTCCATGACGGAGACGTTGTCCGCCTCCAGGACGCGTTTGCCCATCACGGATTCTAGATCGCCGTGCGAGGGCGCCAGCAGCGTAACGCTTTTAGCGATCTGCGAGAGCTCGGCGGTCGAGCGCAGCGCCAATTTGGTGTCCCCGATCACGACCACATCACGGTCGATGAAGAGCGGCGCATACGATATAGCGCTGTAGCAGAGCCCGCGCATCATGAACTCTTTTTCGCCGGGCACTTCCATGAGGCGCCCCAGCGCACCCGTGGCGACGATGAGCGCACGCGTTTCGTAGCTCTTGCCTTCACGCGTAGACACTTTGAAGTGACCATCTGTCTTTTCAACTTTTTCGGCTTTGTCGAAAACGCGGGCAAAGTCGAGGTAATCCACCTCGTTTGCAAAGCGGCTGACCACTTCCTGCCCCGTGATGACCAGGTGCTTTTCAACGAAGGGCAGCTGCAGGCGGTAATTAGTCTTGCCGCCCAGGTCACGTGTGATCAGCAGAACGTTCAATCGTTTTCGAAGGGCGTATACGGTTGCTGTCAATCCAGCGGGTCCGCCGCCCAGGATAATCAGATCGTACATGGTGTGTTCTCCTTCGTTATCCCGCTACTGATCACAGGGAGCGATGAAGCCGTCTTCCATCATGGTTTCCGTCAACGAGCGTGAGCGCCGGATGATTTCCCCGGCGTTCTTGAGTTCTTCCTCGTAGGTCATTTGCTTACGAGCGAGCCCCTGCTCAACGGCCTTGGTCGCCACGGCTGCGGCTTCGCGCGGGAAGACCTCCCACTCATCCATGGTGGGCAGGATGTATTCGGACGTAAGCCCTTTCTCCTCCGCCATCCCGGCCAGGGCTGTAGCTGCTGCGATGCACATCTCGTCGGTGATCGTGGAGGCGCGCACGTCAAGCGTGCCGCGGAAGATTCCCGGGAAGCCAAGCGAATTGTTCACCTGGTTCTCGAAGTCGGATCTTCCGGTGGCGACGATGGCGGCTCCCTGCTCCTTCGCCTCCCAGGGCCAGATCTCGGGAATCGGGTTTGCACAGGCAAAGACGATGGCGTCCTTGGCCATTTTACCGATCCACTCGGGTAGTATCGTGCCGGGTCCGGGCTTGGAGAGGGCGATGACGACGTCGGCGCCTTCCAGCGCCTCCGGGATGCCGCCTTCACGACCTTCCTCGTTTGTGATCTGGCAGAACTTCCACTTGTCGACGTACTCGGCTTTGCGAAGTTCGAGGTCCTCACGCTCCTTGTGCAGGATACCCTTGCTGTCCACCATGCGGCAGAGTGCGGGCGTCGCGCCGTAGGAGTAAATCAAGCGGGCGCAAGCCACGTTGGAAGCCCCCGTGCCGACGAAGGTGATTTCGACGTCCTCGATCTTCTTGCCGACGATCTTCAAGGCGTTGACGAGCCCTGCCAGCGTGACCGTGGCGGTGCCCTGCTGATCGTCATGCCAGACAGGGATCTCGGCCTGTTCACGCAGTGTATCAAGAATGCGGAAGCATTTTGGCTGGGAGAGGTCTTCCAGGTT
>JASFUN010000233.1:0-4235 GCA_050050255.1 Anaerolineales bacterium
GAATCCTGAGCCAAAAGGATTTATTGACTACCTACCAAAAAACGCTCTGGTCGTGTTTGATGACAGGGTCGCATTTGAAAGCGCAGTCGAAGAGATCGAGGAAGCCGCCGTCGCGATGCGCAATGAGTCGACGCAGACAGAACACCTTGGGGAAGATTTTCCACTACCCTACCTCACCCTGGGCGAGCTTAACGAACAACTTTCTCAACACGAAGTGGTGAATCTGGGCATGGCCAGGGGTGTCGATGACCTCCCGACGATTTCGATTACAAATGCTTTCACCCCCGGTCCCAGGTTTGGTGGGCAGATTAACTCAATCATCGATTACCTGCAGGAACAGCGTCAGTCCCACGATGCCGTGCTCGTCGTCAGCCGACAGGCCCATCGACTTTCAGAATTATGGGCTGAAATGGATGAGAGCGTTTGCGTCCACGATAGCTTACCAAGGCCATTGAAGCCTGCCGAAGTCTGCTTCGTACAAGGTCCACTTTCGGAAGGTTGGCTCCTGGACACAATGGAGGGCATGCGCCTTCACCTTCTGACCGATGCGGAACTCTTCGGTTGGAGTCGTCCAAGGCCGAGACGTCGATCTCTGCCCAGGGCTTCAGCGCCTGAAGAAGCTTACGCCGACCTGGAACAAGACGACTTTGTAGTTCACGTTGATTACGGAATCGGACGGTTTATTGGCCTGGTGCAGCGGACTCTCGATGAAGTCGAACGGGAATACCTACTCATCGAATATGCAGGTGGAGACCAACTTTACGTCCCGATTCATCAGGCCGATCGTATCTCCCGCTACGTCGGCTCCGATGGTAGTTCTCCGAAACTGTCCAGGCTTGGCTCCAGCGAGTGGGAACGCGCAAAAGGAAGAGTGCGGGAGGCAGTTGAAGAAGTTGCCAAGGATCTACTCGATCTCTATGCGACTCGGCAGACCGTCCGGGGTCATGCCTTTTCGCCTGACACTGCCTGGCAAAAGGAATTGGAGGCCTCATTCGCACACCGCGAAACCAGTGATCAGATTGAGGCGCTGCGTGAAATCAAGCAGGATATGGAACGTAAGCGGCCAATGGACCGCCTGATTTGCGGGGATGTCGGGTACGGCAAAACCGAGGTTGCGCTCAGGGCTGCGTTTAAAGCCGTCATGGATGGAAAGCAAGTGGCTATTCTGGTGCCAACAACAGTGTTAGCCCAGCAGCATTTCCACACCTTCCAACGCCGTCTTTCTGCTTTTCCGGTTGAAGTTGAGATGCTCTCTCGGTTTCGTACACGCTCAGAAGCCAGCCAGATAGTCGAGCGGCTTCGCTCGGGCGAGGTCGATATCATCATCGGTACTCATAGACTGCTTCAGCCGGATGTCGGTTTCAAGGATCTTGGACTGCTGATCATCGACGAGGAACAGCGATTTGGCGTGACGCATAAAGAGTACTTGAAGGAGATGCGCAAGGAGGTCGACGTCCTTACGCTAACAGCAACACCTATACCCCGCTCACTGTACATGGCGTTGACGGGAGCCAGGGATATCTCGACGATCAGCACCCCTCCAGAAGACCGTTTGCCCGTCGTGACGCATGTTGGACCCTACGAACCCAGGCTAGTGCGAGCCGCTATCCTGCGCGAGATCGATCGTGGCGGTCAGATATTCTTCGTCCACAATCGTGTACAGACGATCAACACGATGCTGAAGCGACTTGAGAGATTGGTCCCGGAAGCGCGATTCGCGATCGCGCATGGGCAAATGCACGAAAACGAGCTATCGCACGTGATGGATCGCTTTTCACAGGGTGAGATTGATGTACTCGTCAGCACCTCAATTATCGAATCGGGCCTTGACATCCCGAACGCCAATACACTCATCGTTGATCGTGCGGATCGATTTGGCCTGGCCCAGCTCTATCAGTTAAGGGGTCGCGTCGGGCGGGCTGCAATTCAAGGTTATGCCTATTTCTTCCGTCCCGCCGGCCAGCGTGCAACAGATGAAGCTTTACAGCGTCTTGAGATCATCGCGCAACACAGTCAGCTAGGCGCGGGTTATGCGATCGCCATGCGGGATCTCGAGATGCGCGGGGCTGGAGAAATTCTCGGTACGCGCCAGCACGGCTACATCGCCGGGGTTGGGTTCCACCTCTATACAAGGTTGCTGGCTCAGGCCGTGAATCGAATGCGGCTAGAAACGGATGCTGAAGAGCTTCTTCCCGAAATCGCCCCGGAACAATTGGACAGCCATCCTGCTGCTATCGAACTTCCGCTCGGAAGCGTCATCCCTGATGACTATATCCCGGACCGTGACCTACGACTGCAGCTCTATCGTAGGATGGCGGCGATGCAATCCCTGGCACAGATCGATTCGATACGCGCTGAACTAGAAGACCGCTTCGGCCCCGTTCCCGAGAACGTGAAGAATCTGCTTTTCCAATTGGAGATGAAGCTGCTTGCCACAAAAGCAGCCATCGAGCGGGTGACGACCGAGGGTGGCCAAATCCTGGTCGAGTTCAGCCCTGAACGGCCTTTGCCTTCATTGGATTTAGATAGTGAATCAATTCGTCGAAGCAGGCGTGGCCTGTGGATTAATGCTCGCGAGAATCGGGAATGGCCAGAGATATTGAAAACCACACTTGAAGCGCTGGCCGGGGAATTGATGGCCAATGGATAGACATAATCTTGGAAAAGGCTTGAGAATGCTCGCTAGATATCGCCATGAAACTGAACCATCACGGTGAGGTATGGCCGTCCACCAATATATTCAAAGGCAAACGCCCAGGTTCTCCAGTTGAACGGATTCCCATTCTGTGGGGCTGGTCGGTAGAAAGCACGGTAATGAAGTGTGGTGTACTCCCCGGGCCAAACTGCCGGACGGGTGGTTGTGCCAGTAGGGAGTTCGTCACACTTTGGTTCAGCATTCTCCACGGTTTCCAGGATCAGCGGCCTGATCAGTTCGTCAAACGAACCCACGATGTGGAATTCACCCCCGCTGATCACACCCCAATCCCTTTGAGTGCGATCTTCGAATAATCTCGGCACTTGCTCATAAGGGATAATCACCTCTGGATTCCACCAGTCATATCGGATAATCAAGCCCCTCTCAGGGTTCACATAGTCAGCAAGCATCTGACCATCCTGTGCTTCAACGGCCCGGATGATCTGCACGAGGACACCAGGGATGCGCCCGTCGGCGCAGAATGGATCCATCCTGACAGTCTCAGTGAGATTCCATTCATTAACCCACCCGGTGATGCCGCCCTGTGTTTCGATCTCCACCCACTGTGAACTGCCCAGGCTTGTCGTCCCGCCCGTCAATCGGATTCCTGACTGATCATAAGCAAGTTCCCCAATTACCGTGCCGGCGATCCCGGCTGGATTATGGATCTTCAGCGACGCATCTTCTGGTACCCATACTACCGAATAGTAATCTGCTTGTTCGAACTCGCCGAGCAGCGTGGCGGCGGGTGGAGGCTCCGTGGGAAGCTTGTCCTCCGGACCTTCAGGAAGAAAAGGGACGGTCGTGCGCGTGCAAGCCCCAATAAACATTGCTATCATCAGACAGGCTCTGGCCATTCCCAGCCAGGCAAATCTGCGGGACACACTGTTCGGGGATATTGCACCAATCCGAGACAGGAAGCGCATAGCAATAGTCAGGTTCACTTGTGTGCGAAGCGTGTGGAAATGTTGTTCTGTCGAGACTTGCGCTTTTTTGGAGGGTTGGCTGATGAGGCTGCAGGCAGCAGCGCAAAGTCTAAGATCTCATCCATATGATCAACCAGAAGGATGTTAAGATTTGTCCTCACTTGCCGATGGACTTCCACCAGATCCTTCTCATTTTTTCGCGGGATGATCACCTGTTCAAGATGGTAGCGGTATGCCGCATGCACCTTCTCGCGTAGACCGCCGATCGGAAGCACCCTGCCCCGCAAAGTCACCTCACCGCTCATGCCAACATCGCGCTTAACAGGGCGCCCGGTCAGCGCAGATGCCAGCGCTACCGCCATGGTTACACCTGCGCTGGGTCCATCTTTCGGGATCGACCCCTCAGGAACATGGATATGAATGTCGGTCTTCTCAAATATCTCCGGATCAATTTCCAGGGTGGCAGCCATCGACTTGACATAAGTAAGGGCAGCTTGCGCCGATTCCTGCATGACCTCCCCGATCTGTCCCGTTATCTGGATGTTGCCCTTCCCTTCGGTGAGCATCGCCTCGATGATCAGGATATCGCCTCCATTTTCCGTCCACGCCAAACC
>JASFUN010000234.1:0-4204 GCA_050050255.1 Anaerolineales bacterium
CGACCGGCTTTGGTGAGGGGGCTGATTATGTTGACACGCAGGCATCGCCGCTGATCGTCAGCACGGATGAAGATGGTGATGGGTACTTCTACGGTTTTGAACTGGGTCCTGTTGACCAGAACGCTAAATTGTTGACTGCCACGGCCACAGACGGGGCTGGAAGCACGTCCGAATTCTCCGCCTGTGCGATCATCGGGGCCGGCAATGACAGCTGGCCGCACGCTTTACGGCTGACTCAACTGAGCTCCGGCAGCTCCGTAGACCAGTTCATCGACCGTCAAGGGCAGTCGCGCTGGTTCAAGATCAGCATCGAGCCCAACAGTAAGGTCACGGTCACTTTGACCAACCTGGCGGCGAACTACGATCTGTTCATCCACAAAGACATCGCGGCTGCCTATCTGCAGATGCTCGAAGCTGAGACAACCGCCGATCTCGTCGCGCTGAACGCTGAATTTGCCCCTGATGTCTTTACGCCAGACGTCTTCACGCCGGATGTCTTCACGCCGGACGTGTTCACGCCGGACGTTTTCACCCCTGATGTCTTCACGCCGGATGTCTTCACCCCTGATGTTTTCACGCCGGATGTCTTCACGCCTGACGTGTTTACCCCGGATGTGTTCACACCGGATGTTTTTACACCGGACGTTTTCACGCCGGATGTGTTCACCCCTGATGTGTTTACGCCGGATGTTTTCACGCCGGATGTCTTCACCCCTGATCCCAGCGCCTTTGCAGCGGCGCAGCGCAGCACATTGATCGGCGTTTCAGCCTTCGGCGGGACCACTTCCGAAGGCATCCGTATCAACACCTGGAACAACAGCGGAGATTTCTACATCCGCGTGCGTGGTCGCAACGGCGCCTTCAACCTGGAACAGCCCTTCAGGCTCACAGCTGAGGTGCAATCTGAGCTCTGTTCCGGCATCGATGACCCGAGTGTTAGTTCTTCCTATATCGTTCCAGGTACGGACTATCGAACACTCATCCTGGCGGACTTCGAACGCATGGGACTCTCTGAGTCAGAACGACTGGCGCTTGAGGAGAAATTAACCACCTTCGCTGAGCGACCTGAAATCAACGCGTTAGTGCTTGATCTTGGGTCTCCGGGGTTCGAGGGTGTACAGAGCGCGCATGTTCAAGCTGACGCGAAGGTTGAGTGCCCCCCAGCCAAGAACATCGTCGCTAACGAGATCAAGGAGATCGTCGACCGTGTATGGGATCAAAACCCCGACCTTCAGTATGTCGTGATCGTGGGCAACGATGACGTCATCCCGTTCTTCCGTTATCCCGATCAGGCCGGGTTAGCGAACGAGGTCAACTACGTCCCGCCGGTGCGAGACAACACCAGCTCGCAGGCCAGCCTGAAACTCAGCTACGTCCTCGGTCAAGATGAGTATGGATCCAGCCGGACGCTGGATTGGAAGTACGGAACCTTATCGATCCCTGATCTCTCCGTTGGAAGGCTTGTCGAAGGCCAGCAGGAGATCGGCGCGGTGCTTGACGCCTACCTCGCTACGCCGGACGGCGTCATTACCCCGAATAGCTCGCTGGTCACCGGGTATGACTTTCTCGAGGACGCTGCTAACGCGGTCGCGTATGAGCTTACTGAAGGTACCAACGCGCCGGTTGAGGAATTGATAACCCCTGCAGAATATTCACCCCAGGATCCACGCTCGTGGACTGCGGGTGATCTACAGGCGCTCTTTGATGCCAATCGCTACGATCTAATTTTCCTGGCAGGCCACTTCAGTGCCAGCAGCGCGCTGGCGGCTGACTACAGCACTCGCCTGCTCACCACCGATATCACCTCGATGTCGCCGGAGCAGTGGCAAAACGTGCTGATTTTCAGCGCCGGCTGCCACTCCGGATACAACATCGTCAACGCGCACGGCGTGCCGTTCGTCACGCGTGAACCGGATTGGGCGCAGGCGTTCAACAGCCTGGGTGCGACGCTCGTCGGCGGAACCGGTTATCAATATGGTGACACCGACATCATCGAGTACAGCGAGCGGCTCTACCAGCTGTTCAGTCAGGAGCTGCGTCGTGGAAATGGGCCGGTTTCGATAGGTGATGCGCTGACACGCGCGAAACAGGTCTACCTGGCGGAGACGCCGCAGCTGCGTCCGCTGCACGAAAAAGCGGTGATTGAGGCGACGATCTTCGGTTTACCGATGCTCAGCTTCGATATGCCTGGTTCCAGGTTGCCCTCGACCCAGAACAGCGGTGTTATTTCGAGCAGTGCCTTCAATCAAAATCCGGGTTCAGATCTCGGCCTCGAATACGCAGACCTTACGATTAACCCGGCGCTCAGTCTCGAAACGTCGGATCTCTTTAAGTTCCGCCTTGGTGGAACAGCGTATACAGCACAGTATCTGCTTGGAAAAGATGGTTTTGTTGCCAACACAGCGGAACCGAGTTTGCCTCTACATCAGGAGGCTGTTGGCCTGCCCGGAACAGTACTCCGCGGGGTTGGCTTCCGTGGGGGTGCCTACGATGATGACACCTACACAGGGTTGTATCCGTTGGTCGGATCGGCGACGAGCGAGCTGCGCGGCGCACATGCCCCGTTCCTCTCGGATGTCTTCTATCCGATCGTTCCGTGGACGGTGAATTACTTCGACGCGCTGGCAGGAAACGGCGGGACGACTTTGAATGTGTTCCCGGCGCAATTCAAATCGGATAGTGCGCTCTCAGCGACTGGTTTCTACCGTGCCTATGAGGACATGAACTTCAGGCTTTACTACAGCAGCTACCTCGCTCAGGATGGTGCGAACAGGCCAGGGCTGGCTGCGGGACCGGCGTTCACGCGCGTCGAGGCTACCTCCAATGGCGGTGCCGTTGATTTCGCACTACGTGTCGTCGGTGACCCTTCGGCCGGGATTCAAGAGGTTTGGGTCGTCTACACAAGCATCGGTGGCGCTTTTAATGGTGAATGGCTGCCGCTCGACCTGGAGCAAGATGCTCAAGATTCGACACTCTGGACGGCTTCTCTCGATCTCGAGGGGACTTCCTCTCAGGCGGTTCGCTACATGGTCTTCGCCGTGAACGGCGTGGGTATGGTCTCAAGCGACTTCAACTTCGGTCAGTACTTCACCCCGGATGTCGACCCTGCCCTGGGTGGCGGTACAAAGACAGAGGTCTTTTTGTCCGGTAACACAAGTGGAAAATACGCTGAGGAAGCCACCTTCTCGGCCAGCCTGACCACAGAAGATGGAGACGGTCTGGCGGGTAAGGTGCTTGTCTTCTCGCTGGGCTCGCAGCAGCGACGTGCGCTGACTGATCCTGATGGCAGCGCGACCGTAAACTTACCGATCTACGCCGAGCCGGGTTCCCGCGAGGCGCAGGTAACCTTCGCGGGTGACTATCTCTACGCTGCGGCTTCGGATTCAACCAGCTTCATGATCGAAAAACAGGCAACACAGATCGAGCTCAGCCCCGTTTCCGCAGAAGGTGATGTTGGCGAGGCTGACCTGCTCACCGCGACCCTCTACGATGGCACCAACAGGCGCTTAGGAGAGAAGTCCGTCGTGTTTGTGATTACTGATGATTATGGAGGGACGAGCCAATCGGTCATTACGAACTACCTCGGTGAGGCGCCAGTGCAAGCCCTCAATCTCCCACCTGGAATCTACAATGTAAACGCTTATTTCGGTGGGGAGATCCAGCTGCACGACGGTACTGTTCTCGATCTCAGAGATGTGCGTTACCTGCCATCTGCGGCGACAGGTACTGTAACCCTGATCAACAACGCGCCGGATTGTTCGGCTGTTTCAGCGAGCTCGCTGAACATATGGTCTCCGGACAAGGAGCTGCACCCGATCACGATCGAAGGCGTAGTCGACCCTGATGGTCATCCGGTGCAGATCACGATCACCAGTATCTACCAGGATGAGCCGGTTGGAACCGGAAAGAACAGCCCGGATGGTTTCGGTGTGGGCGAAGACACCGCGCTTGTTCGCGCGGAGCGGGATGGCAATGGAAATGGTCGTGTGTACGAGATCAGCTTCACTGCCTCCGATCCTTACGGCGGTACATGCTCAGCAACGGTCGTGCTGGGTATCGTGCCCCACGATCAGAGCGATGACCTGAACATGATTAACGACGGCGCGGTTTACGATTCGACTGTGCCAGGGAAATGAACAGAAGCGATTAATCTGAATGTTTCAAGCAAAAAGCCCGCCAGTTGCCCGGCGGGCTTTTTGCCCGT
>JASFUN010000235.1:0-4200 GCA_050050255.1 Anaerolineales bacterium
TTCATCGCGTAACTCACGGAAATTTGACACCGGCATACCCCTGGCAGCCAGGCCGCCAGGAGGCGCAATATGACAAGACGGAGATCTTGATGTATAAAAATGGGATATCATAGGTTCAGCTTGTCGCAATATCAATTCAACAAGCGTCTCAGACAATGAGTCTCAACTTGCGACAGCCGCAAGCCTTGAAGCCACATCATCCCCTACAACCTCCCAAAAGGGCTTTTCCGACGATTGAGTAAGGCGCCATACTGCAGTGACGGGCATTCCTGGTCGGGAACGCAGCGGACAGCACTCATGCAGGTCAAACAGTCGGATCCAGCTCGCTTGAAGGCATGCGCCTCACGCCGCAGCCTTATAGACAGGTACATGCTTTGAGGAAGATGCGTCAACTTTTCGGTGCAATGAGCCTGCAGGTGAAGCTTTCGCTGATCATGCTGCTGCCGCTCGGAATGCTGTTGATACTGTCAGGTTTCGTGGGTTATGCGCAGGAAAGGGAGCGAGCGCTGACCAGCATGTCGCTGCTCGCATCGCAGACGGGCCAGGTCATAGAACATGCCCTGCAGGAGGACATGGCAAACTCTGATTTTGAACGCGTGCAATCTACGATCGACAGCATCGCGGAGGACGAACGCGTTCGGCTGGTATATTTGCTCGATACTAAGGGGCGCATCGTCTTCGCGCCGGATGGCGAACACGTCGGCGAGATCCTCGATCCTGCCGACGAAGCCTGCCAACCCTGTCACAGCCTGCCTGCGAATGAGCGGCCCTCCGGCATCGTCACACGAGAGAGTGATGGCCGGCGCTATTTCCGCAGCATGCATCCGATTGAAAACCAGCCTCAGTGTGCACCCTGCCACGATCCCAGCCAGCGCTTGAACGGGGTTCTGCTGACCGATATGTCGATCGCACCGATCGAAGCTGCGCTGACATCTGATCTGCGGAAAAACATCGGCTGGTGGTCGAGCACGATCATCGCCATGATCGCCCTCGTCAACCTGGGAGTGAGGCGACTGCTCGTCCGTCCCGTTGAACAACTGAATCGTGCTGTGAACGAATTCAACCCCGGTGAAAACAGGGTTGAATTGCCGGATATGCCCAGGGATGAACTTGGATCCTTGAGCGAATCGTTTGAGTCTTTGGCGGAACGCATCGAGAATCGTGACAGGGAGAACCGCCACCTTTCTGAGACGCTCCAGCAGCGCAACCGGGAGCAGGCTACGCTGCTGCGCAACCTGATCCATGCACAGGAGGAAGAACGCAAACGTATCGCCCGGGAACTGCACGATGAGCTTGGCCAGGCGCTCAGCAGTTCCGCCCTTCAGATTGAGGTGGCCAAGCAATCCCTTTCCGTGGACCCCCGGCAGGCCGAAGCCAGATTGCGCGAAGCCGGCAACATCATCGCTGATTCAACCGAGCAAATTTCCGATTTAATCATGGGCCTGCGGCCATCCTCGTTGGACGACCTGGGACTGCAGTCGGCTTTAAGGTCTCACGTCGATCGTGTGCTTGGCAAAGCGGGCATTGCCTATGAACTTGATTTCGACTCCCTGCACGGACGTGTGCCTGTTGAACTGGAGACGGTCCTTTTCCGTGTTTTTCAAGAAGCACTCACCAATATCGTCCGCCACTCAAATGCCACCCATGTCGAGCTTGCCCTGCAGCAAACCGATGGGGTGATCCTTGGGAGCATCACCGACAACGGGCGAGGCTTCGATCTGGACTTGAGCAAGGGCGCGCAAGCCAGCCCTGAGGCCTTCGGGCTGCTGGGAATGCGCGAGCGCGTTGAACTCTGCGGAGGCAAAATCGTGATCCGTTCACAAAAAGACGAGGGCACGGCAATTAAAATCCAGATCCCTAATCAGGATTGCTATGATTAGAATTCTCATCGCCGATGACCACACAATCTTTCGATCCGGTTTGAAACTGCTCCTGGCGGGGGGTTCAGATTTCGAGGTTGTCGGTGAAGCAGACAGCGGGTCACTGGCGGTTCAGATGGCGGGTGAGCTGCAGCCGGACATCGTCCTGATCGACATCGCAATGCCGGAACTCAACGGCATCGAGGCCACCCGCCAGATAAAAACCCGCTACCCTGATATCAACGTGCTGGTCCTGACCATGCACCGATCCGACGAATATTTCTTCAAAGCGCTCGACGCAGGCGCTTCAGGTTATGTGTTGAAAGGCGCCGAGACCTCCGAATTGATCAACGCGCTGCGCGCCGTGGGGCGTGACGAGGTTTTCCTCTACCCTTCCGTTGCTCGTCGGTTGGTCGAGAAATATTTTGAAATGACGCCCGGTGATCGCACAGGGATATCTAAGCTAACCCCTCGCGAACAGGAAATCCTACAGCTGCTGGCAGAAGGTTATTCCAACCAGGAGATCGCCGAAAGGCTCGTTATCAGTCCCAGCACCGTTCACACTCATCGTACGAATTTGATGGAGAAACTCAATCTGAGCAAACGGTTCGAGTTGGTCCGCTATGCGCGCCAGCATGGATTTATACACGAAACCTGATCGTCCCCCTACCATGTCCACGCCAGCCTCGTAGAAAACGCCAGATGATCTGGCGTTTTTTTCGATCCATTTAGCGTTCTTATCGATTCCCAAGTGGTCGCTGATTCTCTAGGCTATTTAAAGGGATGATTCGATGAATGAGAGCAAAGTCTATGTCATATGGTCTAACCCTCTGTTCCAGGAGGTCATCCGGCTGCTCCTGAGCGAATCGCTGCTCGATGTCGTGGGTAACTCTTCCGATCACGCCCAGGCGAAACGTGAAATCTCCGCACTTCTGCCGGATGTCGTCATCATCGAATCGACTGAATCACGCCCGGATTCGGGCGAGGACACGATCGCATATCTGCAATCAGGATCGCGAGTCATACGCTTGAGCCTGGCCGACAATGACCTCAGCATCTACCGGCGTGAGCGCAGGACCATAAGGACGATCGAGGACCTGATCGGTTTGATGATGAACGGCCAGGATGAAGAAGCGGCAGGAGATATACCATAATGCGCGCTCCGAGAAAATCGCCCTCACCCAGCAGGAAATGGCTGCTCATTGCAGGCATTCTTGTCGTCGTCGTCGCCGGCGCGATCCTGCTCAGCCAGGTGTCCGCACGCGCTGCTCCGGAACAACCAATCGATTTCAATCATGGGATCCACAACGAAGCAGGAATCCAGTGTCTGTTCTGTCATCCCAATCCGCTGCGCTCGAACATCGCCGGCATACCCTCAGTGGCACGTTGTGCGGGTTGCCACCGCACGATCGCTACGGACCGAGCGGAGATCCAGGAAGTGCTGGGCTACTGGGAAAGACGCGAACCGATCCCCTGGGTGCAGGTGCAGGGCCAGCCTGACCATGTGTTCTTCAGCCACCAACCGCACATACGCAGCGGCATAAACTGTGAGACTTGCCACGGCGACGTCTCAAAAATGACCGTCGCGCGCCCCGTATACAGGATGGACATGGGTTGGTGTCTCACCTGCCATCAGGATCAGCCTGATGAGAAGGTAGCCCGGCTCAGCGACTGCCTCACCTGCCATAAGTGAGCTGATGATATGAGTGAATTCTCACGCCGCAACTTTTTGAAAATCACCTCGGCTGCCGCCGCCCTCACCGGGACCGCCGCTGCCGCCCGCAGGGTGCTGCTTGAACCGTATGTGCGCCCTCCTGAAGACGAACTGCCCGGCAAGGCGAGCTGGTACGCAAGCACATGCATGGCCTGTCCGGCTGGTTGTGGGATCATCGTACGCGTCATCAACGGCCGGCCGCGAAAAATTGAAGGGAATCCAATCCACCCCGTGAATCACGGTAAGCTCTGCGCCCGGGGCCAGGCTGTGCTCCAGGATTTGTACGACCCAGATCGTTTACGCAACGCCGTCAGGCAGGTGGGTGGCCGCGGCTCCAGCCGTTTTGAAGCCGTCACATGGGAAGCGGCGATCGCCGAACTCGAACAAACCATCACCGGCATGGCCGATCCCGGCCGGATCGCATTTCTCACCGGCATGATCCCGGACCACCTTTATCGCTTGATCGGCGAATTCACGGATTCCATCGGCGCCCCCGCTCCAGTGGTCTATGACCTGCATTCCGTGATGGAAAGCCGCGCGGCTAATCTGGATCTGGCCGAGCGCTGGTTCGGGGCACACAAGATGCCCTACTTCGACATCGCCAGGGCTGATGTGATCTTCTCATTT
>JASFUN010000236.1:0-4190 GCA_050050255.1 Anaerolineales bacterium
AGCCGAACACCTCGTCGCCATTAGCGTCGCCCTGCGTAATCGCATGAGTTTAGCTGTGGAGATCGCGGTTGGATCTAGCCTGCAGGTAGCGTTGTTCGTGGCTCCTGTGCTGGTCTTCATCAGCCTGGTGATTGGGAACCCCCTCACACTGGTGTTCAATCCCTTCGAGATCATTGCGTTAATAGGGGGTGTCTTGATCACAGCACTGGTCTCTAACGATGGTGAAGCTAATTGGTTGGAGGGAGCGGTACTTGTCGCTCTTTATCTCATGTTGGCACTTGCCTTTTTCCTACTGCACTGAACAATTGGGTGATTGATGGCAAAACGACATTGGCTATTCTGGGCTCTAGGGGGCGCACTTGCTGGATTGATCCTCACGATTGCCTTGCTTGCAGCTGGCTTCTTTACCCGCCGCTCAACGCAGACAGCTGTCCTGGCGGCACCCGCGCTCACCATCGTACCGCTGCCGTCTGTGACGCCAACGATTTTCATACCTACTGCTACGCCCGAACCGACCGTCACGCTCACTCCGGTACCGCCCCCCAAACTCGAAGATGGCATCGCCATTGGAGTGCTGGTCGAAGTCTCCGGTACAGAAGGGGATGGACTACGCCTGCGCGAGGAGCCATCGCTGGACGCAAAAATCGCATTTCTGGGTTTGGAAAATGAGGTTTTCGAAGTTAGAGAAGGTCCGATGAACCGTGATGGCTACGAGTGGTGGTACCTCTCCAATCCGTATAACTCTGAGAAAGAGGGATGGGCGGTCGCAAATTATCTGCGGCAGGCGGACCAACCGTGATTTGCTAAATAGCCAGATTGGGGCTAGCATCCACCATCAGTACAGAAGATAAAAAATGGATACTCCGAAACCAAAACACATCCGGGCGTCAAAGACGCAACGCACCCTCACTATCGAGTGGGATAACGGTCATGAAAGCGTTTACCCGTTTGACCTTCTACGTGCATCATGCCCGTGTGCAGAATGCAAGGAAACGCATGGCATGCCTAATCCCCCTGAGTTTGAAAGTGGATTAGAACTTCCCATGCACTCGACTGATCCAACGACTCTCACCGGGATAGAGAAAGCGGGTAACTACGCGATCCAGTTGATCTGGCAGGATGGTCACCGGTACGGGATTTATCCATGGGACTACCTTCTAAGTATTTGTCCCTGCGAAGAACACGCAGGGTCTGAACAGGTTTGATCGTGATCGATCCACTGGATGAGATACTGACTTTTGCGGAGCGATCGTACATCCGTTACGAATCGGAGCAGCTCATCTCCGAGTGTTTGGAGAGGAGGGATACAAATCCCTTCTTCAAGCTGCTTGAGGAATTGGTGCTGGCAGGGTCAGCATCGCTGAGCGTTTTGTGGGAAGTGTTGGGCGTGATTCGGACGTACAAATCGGAGCTGGGTCAACAAGGGCTGGATGTGCGCACCGATTTAATGCAGGCGATGGAAGAATTTGGTGTGCATTTCCCGGAGCTGGTTGTGGCCAGCCCACCTGAAGCGTTCCGTCAGATTTGCAGTCGAGAGCTCAGGATGCGGGTTCAAGATATGGCCGACGCATTGGAACTCGACGATGAAGCTTTGTTGGAAGAAATCTGCGTTGAGGCGGGTAATAAAGTCACCGCCATCGCCGGCAGAATGGCTATCCTCACTCAATTGGAAAACAATGTTCTGGATTGGATTGACGGGCTGGCTTATGAGGCTGCCCATAACCTCCCCGATCAGTGGGGAGGACCAACCCAGATCAACTTTCATTGAGGTTTGTGCAGTGGTAAAAAAAATGCGACGCCTGATGGCGTCGCATTCATTTACTGGATCTGGATAACGCGTCTCACAAGTAATCCTTCAAGTTATGTTCGACGGCATAGGCAGCTGCTTCAGCGCGGTTGCGCACATTAAGCTTGGAGAGAATGCTGCTCACGTAGTTCCGGACGGTCCCTTCACCCAGGTACAGCAGCTCCGCTATCTGTCGGTTGGTGCGACCCTCGGAGACCAGCTGAAGGACGTGCATTTCCTGTTGCGTTAGTTCGGCGAATGCTGAAGCTTCCTCCTCGCGGGCAGCCTTTCTCACTTCCTGGAACACCCGCTGGGTAACTGCTGGATCGAGCAATGCTTCCCCCTTGCCGATTGACTCGATCGCTTTCACCAGATCATCTCCACCGATTTGCTTGAGAACGTAACCGGCCGCACCAGCTCTAATTGCAGAGAAAAGCATCTCGTCCTCTGCGTAGGATGTGAGCATAATGACCTTGGTATCAGGGAATTCTTCGGTGATGCGCTCACAAGCCTCGATTCCGGAGCCACCCTTCAATCGAATATCCATCACGACAACATCCGGTTCGTGAGCCTTCGTTTTCTCAACTGCCTCATTAGCGGTGGCTGCTTCGGCGACTACCTCGAATTCAGGATGCTTATCCAGCAGGGCCTTCAACCCCAGACGGACGACTTCATGGTCATCAACTAGTAATATTCTTTGACGTGTCAAGGTATCCTCATAGACTGTAGCTTCCTAATGCAGAATTGTAAACGATCCTCGGTTGTCTGACAAAGAGGATCGTTTCGTGTGGGGAGGGGTTGGCTATCTTCAACCTGCGCTTAAGACTGCTGTTCTTGCTCCCGTCTAAAATCAACGAACCTGTACCCAACGCCGCGTTCGGTGAGGATATATTGGGGATTGGAGGGATCTTTTTCCAGCTTTTGACGCAGGTAGTTCACATAGAGGCGAAGGTAGTGTGTCTCGTCGCGGTATTCGTATCCCCAGACTTTAGCAAGCAGCTGCTCGTGGGGCACAACCCATCCAGCGTTCTTCACGAGGTGATAGAGCAATTTGTACTCGGTGGGGCGGAGCTTGACCAACTCCCCTTCGACCCACACTTCTCGGCGGTCAAAGTCGATCTTTAACCGGTCGTCCACTTCGATGATATCGTGCACAGGCTGGCTGGGCATTTCGGTTCGCCGGAGCACAGCCCGCACGCGTGAGCCGAGTTCGCGCGGGCTGAATGGTTTCGTGATGTAATCGTCAGCGCCGAGCTCCAATCCACGGACACGATCTTCTTCCTCGCCTTTGGCAGTGAGCATGATCACAGGTACGGTCGAGATTTCACGGATGAGGCGCAGCGTTTCAAACCCATCCAGGCCGGGCATCATCACATCTAGTAAGATCAAATCGGGCATTTGATCGCGCAATTGATCAAGCGCTTCAGAGCCGGATTCGGCCTCATAGACCTCAAAGCCGTCGTGTTCCAGATTGAGTCGGATGAAATGAATCATCCGTGGTTCGTCGTCTACGACGAGGATTTTTCTTCGGTGGTTTGGGCTTTCCATCTTGCTATTCACGTACGAATCCGATGAGATCCTCTTCCTCTCGAGTCGGGAGGATTTCGATGAAATTAATCCGGTGCATTGGCCAGATAACGGTTGTCACCGTCTCGTGAAGGTAGGGCAGGTCTTTATCATCTCTTCGCCGAGGGTTGTTCACCGTGATGACCATGTCATCGGGATTTGGGAGTTCATCCATCTCGCCAAGGACGGCCTCTTCGTTCGCGATGTGGACTAAAACCGTGTATGCCATGCTTTTTTATCCTCTAAACTTAATTAATGCGCGAAATAACTTGAAGGCGCAATCGACCAAGTTGCACGATATCGCCATGCTCGACGGATTCTGGTTGATTGGGCAATATGCGTTTGCCATTGATGATTGTGCCGTTCGCGCTGTTCAAGTCAACGATGCGGATTTCACCGCTATAGATGCGAACCTCAGCGTGCATTCGCGATAAGCCAAAATCGTAAGCGTCAAAGCGTGAAAGGTCCACGTCCGGGAGGATCGCCTGATCTTCGATCGAGCGGCCAAGCGTGAAATTATCGCGACCGATGAGCGAAATAATCTCGCCGGTTGTGATGACACGCAACCCGATCAACGCCCCCGAAGACAGCTCTGGTCCTGGCGGGGTGGGGCGGGTCGTCTTGGCTTCCTCGCGCATCTTCTCCTGCGAGATCGATTTGGTCGGCATCGGGCTGACGTGCACTAATCGTGTTCCGCATTCGCTGCAGAAGAGTGTGCCGACAAATTCATGGTGGCTGCAGTTCGGGCACTCGATCATGATTTTCTCGCTGGAGCGGGAAGCAGCAGGGCGCGCGTCCCGTATTTCAGGGTCTTCTCGCCCTGCTCACTGAGCTTCTT
>JASFUN010000237.1:0-4161 GCA_050050255.1 Anaerolineales bacterium
TCAGGCTGAGCGTGGACACAGCAGGCATCGCGTGATTGAATCGCTGCTGCAGAGTGAGGATGCCTGGCTGCGTGCCTGCGCAGCGTTCGCAGCGAGAACGTTCGATTCCCAGGACTTGCATAACCGGATGGTTGAACTGGCGGAAACTGATCCCGACCCACTCGTACGCGCAACAGCCGCCGAGGGAGTGAAGATGGCGAAACAATCAGAAACGTTAAGCACGTTGTCGGTCATGGAGAGGATTTTCTTCCTGCGAAAGGTTCCCCTTTTTGCGGATCTCTCGCCGGAAGAACTGAAGCAAGTTGCCTCCATCGCCGGCGAACACATTTTCAAACACGGCGAAGCCTTCGTTTCCGAAGGCGAGCTCGGTGACGAGATGTACATCGTCGTCTCCGGACGGGTGCGCGTCGTGAAGGGTGAGCAGGGGGGCAAGGAGCTCGCCATGCGCGGCCCTGGTGAATTCGTCGGTGAAATGTCGATCCTGACGCATGAACCCCGTATGGCTTCGCTCATCGCCGAAGGTGATGTGTTCGCACTCTGCCTGGAGCAAACCAGGTTTGAGCGAATGCTGCTGGAAAAGCCTGAGATCGGTTTGTCGGTGATGCGTGCATTAATTCAACGCCTGAAGGATTCACGCAGCCAAAACGACGTTGGCTGAGCGGCTCATGCCACATAATCAATTTACAAAAATATTTGACAAAACATATCTGGATAAGCCACAATCTCTCTCATCCTGTTTCCGAGGGGATCGCAGCTGATCCGGTGTAGGAGTTGAAACCGGCAGCAAGCGGCGAGGGCGTTTGTGAAGCGAAGTTCCAAAGGCTAGCTGGTCAGGGAGGCTCCACGCCTGCCTGAATCATCGCTTCCGGGTCCTGGAAACATCAATCAAATTGCTGCCAAAAGCGTGATTAAATGACTGCTGTTTTGCCCCGGGAGTCTGTACGGAATGTGGAATCTCTCGCAACGGTTGCTCCTGAGGATCGAAGGAGAACGCCTGATCAGGCGAATATGATCACACCACAACTGACCTCCATCCCTGATGAAGATATCTGCTTGGTGCGAACCCATGTCGAGAAACTCGTTGGAGTTTCAGACAGGCCGCTGCATGCGTACGCGCTTAAGCTGCTCGGAAACATGGTTCATCCAAACTGGGGTGTGGAGTGGTGCCTCCCGCGCTGGCTGGGGTCGAGACTGGCTATCCCCGAGCTTGTACAGCGCGATTTTTTGCTTGCCAACACACTCGGCCTGGCTTATGTCAGATTGTACGATGACCGCATTGACAGGGAAATCTCGCGAGAGCACCTGCAAAGTTCGCAGCGTCTTGAAGATGTTTTCTTTAATGAAGCCAAGAGGCTGCTCGGGAGAGTGTTTGACGAACGATCAAATTTCTGGGTGCACTTTCACGATTACATCCACCGATGGCAATCAGCCGGTGTGCCCGATGCGAAGTCGCCGCCGTTGGAAAGCTCGGAACTAGACAAATTGGCAGACGCTGGTGCACCACTTTATATCGTCTGTGCGGCGGCGTATGCACTCAATCCCAGTTTTATGCCTCTCGAGAAGATAATACAGCCTGTGCGCAGTTACCTCGCGGCTGCGGTCCTCTACGACCATATAAAGGATTGGTATTCAGACCTGCTCGCCCATCGACAAAATATCTTCATCCAGACGATGTCTGGAGGGGAGATAGATGCAGATGATGTCGACAGGTTAGCGATCCGCGTTCGGATGGAGTTCATAAATCAAGATAGGATTCGACTTTACAACAAGCAAATATGCGAATTGCTCGGTCGGGCTGCTGTATCGGCACAAGCTGCTGGTTTGACACAGTTTGCTCAGCACCTGATTGCGCTAGAAGCTGAGGCGCGCAGCAGCGGAGAGCGAACGCTGCGTGGGGTACGGGAAATTGTTGGGAGTGCGGTTGTCCCAGGTTAATCCTGAATGGCCAGCCGTAAATCCCCCAAAGGAGAGAGAAAGTCATGGAAGGACAAAGCGAAAGCGGAGAGGTAAATGTGCTGTGGCTGCTCGCTGGAAAAGCGCTGGTTGACCCCAGGTTCAGGGCCAAGCTCCTGGAGCACCCTCAAGCGGCAGCGCACATGTTGGGTTTGAACCTCACCCCGCACCAGATTGAGCACATCGAAGAACTGGACCAGGCTCAGATCAACGCGTGGGTTAATGGGTTCGAAGAATACACAAGCCAGGATGTGATGGCGATGTCGGCCTGGTAGGACCCCCGATATCGTTGCCGCTACGGATCGACCTATCGTCCCGCTTGTTCAGCCGATGAGCAGCGGGACGATGTATTCGCGCACAAGCTCGGTCAGTACAAAATAAATCAACGGGCTGAGCGCTGCGATGACAGCCCTGGCGATCGCCGTGTTGCTTCGGAACGGCCAATTCGGGGATTCGAGGATAGTCTTGCGCAAATTAACCAGCGCGCTCGTGCGTGCATTAATTTCATCCAGCCCATCGTCGAAGGGGTCTCGAATGTTCATCAGCGCGTCTTGCGCTTGAAGCAGTTGGCCGGCGATGTTGCCGAGCGCCTTGATCTTGGCCCGCCGCATCTGCTGGTAGACACCAATCAACGGCAGGACCAGAGCCAGAAAACTTCCCAATGAAGCGAGTATGATGACCAGGTAGCTGATCAGGCTCGTAGGCCGGCCCAATAGCAGGAACAGGATCACGACCACTCCGGCCAGCACGATACTGTGCTGCATGCTGATGATCCCGAATGGGACGACATTTTCCGGATCGAAAACATTGATGCTCAGCGGCTGTCTGGACAGATTGCTGAGCGACATCGCATGCTGCACACCGGTGTAGACCAGTGACAATCCCAGCCACCCGATGAGGATGTAGACCGCGATGATGTAGCCGGCTGCGATCGGCTGATCGGGCAGCGTGAGTAAAGTGTAGATCGGCAGGGGATTCTCCATGACCACGAAAAAACCAAGCACCACGGAAGAAGAGATGAGCAGCAGCGCGGCTTCAATCAGGCGGCGCGGTTTAAGCATTGCACGGGCCAAGCGATCATAAACTTCAAATGGTATCTGCATTGAGGGTTTGAGAAGCTGCAGGCATTTGACAACCTCCCGTTTCAAGAAGCGGTTCGAGAGCAGCAGGTAGATTGAAAGCAAGGGGAGCGCGAAACGAACCCCGAGACGCTGCCAGAAGGCATAACCCTCCACAGGACCGACCAGGTATTCTTCCAGGATCTGCTCGCCAATGACGATCAGCGTAATAAGCAACGCTGTCCAGCGGAATGACAGCGGGAACCTCTCTGGAAAAGTCCTGGCGACTTGATCCCAGGATGGCATCCCTTCCTGATTTTCATCGGCCGGGATAGAAACTGCGTTGGTGGTCAGCGTCTTACTTCTCGGCATCTTTTCCGTAACCTGGTCCGGGATGTGGGAGAGGGAGGTCTAGGGTATCCCGACAACACATAATTAGAGTAATTTAGTCTACTTCAGAAGGGAGGCGAGTTCAAGTCGGCGTGCAGAACCGAAATAATCAAAGCGAATTAGACATCGACCGGCGGCGATTCAAATAGGAAGTTAGGGTTGACAGATCGTGATGTTCAACATCCCATCGTTGTCCTCCGCGTAGCCGTCGTCGATGCCGAACTGGAGCGTGCCTCCCGGCGCAATGATCTCAAGGTTGTAGACATGATCGGGACTGTACGGCGGCACACGCTGCTCCTTAGTGTATGTATGTGCCAATCTGGAGTTAATTGCGAGGATCCAATCTTGTGGGTGTTCTGGTTCGATCGATCGAGCCTCTCCGTTGGTATACAGGTAGAAAGCGTCAGAGTATGCTGATCCGGAGGCGCGCCCGCTGCCCTCGATGGTCAAGTTTACAAGCCCGGAGTAGGGGAACGTTGAGTTCGTTCCGGGCAATCCTTCTGAGTAGAAGACTTGCAGCTCTTCATATTTCTGGCACATTAGCATGGATGCTTCTCGCGAGATTGGCTCGTCGCGTTCCGACAACAAACTGGCTACTGCGGTGTTGGCGATCAAGAACATGCCAGCCGTGATTACTGCGAGCAGCAGCATAATGCCGTTGATGACAGCGACTTCGATTGATCTTTCGGCTTTCGCTTGCATGTTTGCCTCCGTTCACCGCAGCGAGTTCATTCATTCCATTGATCTGCTGGGAGCACAT
>JASFUN010000238.1:0-4155 GCA_050050255.1 Anaerolineales bacterium
TAACCGTCTCGCCTTTGCGCCCGGGGACAGGCACCGGGATGATCTCTTGCGCAAAAAGGCCATCATCGATCGCCCGCAGGGCGCGCCGATGGCTTTCGAGGGCGAACGCATCTTGATCCTCACGGCTTATCTTCGTCTGATCGTAGATGTTTTCGGCGGTCACGCCGAGCGGGTCGGTGCCGAAGGATTGCTCCATCGCCGGGTTCGGGAAGCGCCAGCCTAAAGTCGTGTCCCAGAGGGTTCCATGTCCCCAGGGGTAGCTACGCTCGGCTTTTGAGAGTGCGTAGGGTGCCCGCGACATGCTCTCCACTCCCCCGGCTACGAAGAAATCGCCCTCACCAACCTTGATGGCACGATATGCTGCGTTGATGGCTGTCAATCCTGAGGCGCAGAGACGGTTATAGGTCACCCCGGCCGTGGCTACAGGTAGTCCCGCCAGCAAAGAGCTCATGCGTGCGATATTGCGGTTGTCCTCGCCACCTTGATTGGCACAACCGAGGTACACCTCTTCGATAAGATCACTGTCCAGTCCGGCGCGCTCAACTGCGGCCCGGATGACCAAGGCCGCTAGGTCGTCAGGGCGGATGGGTGCAAGCGCACCGGCATGTGCGCCGATGGGGGAACGTACGGCGGAAAGGATCACGGCTTCGGGCATGGAATATATCCTTTTCTGAGAGGAAACCTGCGTGTGCATTCTACAACAAGGTATGTGACGATGCAGGCCTCATCCACATTCCTTTACAGGTCACAGGCCAGAAGGTAAACTCTCTGATAGATTCAAAAAGGTGAGGGTTAAGATGTCTCTTTTATCCAACTGGAAGGAAGTCATAGACACGGCGAACCTGTCTCCTGACAAGGAGATGGACGTTGTCAGCAAGTGGTTGATCATCACAAGGGCTGCGGTGTTCTCGATGACCGCCACTTCGGGTCTGATTGGCGGACTGTTGGCAGCAGCGGTCGCGGAGAATCCAAACTATTTCAATTTCGCCCTGGCTGTCCTGGGCCTGGTTCTGGCACACGCAGCCAACAACATGATCAATGACTACTTCGACATGCAGGGCGGAGTCGACACCGACGAGTACACGCGCGCCCTGTATGCACCCCATCCCGTCCTGGCAGGCCTCATATCCAAAAACGGGCTGCTCACGGCTATCCTGGTGGTTAATTTTATCGACGCGCTGATCCTGACTTATTTCGTGATCAACGTGGGCTTGTGGGCCTTATTCTTCGCTCTGGCAGGGCTCTTCATCAGCGTCTTCTACGTCGCTCCACCGATCAAGCTTAAGCACCGTGGGCTGGGAGAGCCCGGCGTGTTTATAGTCTGGGGTCCGCTTATGATCGGCGGGACCTATTACGTCACTGCGGGGGTTCTGCCGCCGGTCGAGGTCTGGCTGGCATGCATCCCTTACGCGTTGGTGGTAACTACGGTTCTGATCGGTAAGCATATCGACAAGATCGAAGTGGACGCCGCCAAAGGCATCCACACGCTTCCCGTAGTCATCGGGGAACAGGCCTCGCTCTGGTTGAACAAAGCGCTGATGGTGGCGTATTACCTTGTGGTAGTGGGGCTCGTCTTATCGGGTTCGTTGGGTGTGTGGTTGCTGTTAGTCTTCTTGGCTGTGCCGAGACTGGTGGAGGTTATCAAGATATACAATGACCCCAAACCGGAAGAGCCGCCGGAGGATTATCCCGTCTGGCCGCTTTGGTTTGTGTCGGCGGCTTTCTATCACAACAAGCTAGCTGGCGGCATGTTTGTGTTGGGATTAATCCTCAACTTGATTTTCCCGCTCAGGATTGATCTGTTCTAAGCATTGTAGCTATCGAGCTGTAGATAAAAACCGGGGCGACCGGACGGTCGCCCCGGCAGCGTTTAAAGGGGATGAGGTTCATCTGGGAACCAAACACTTTGACACATCAGGAGCCAGGGGGCACCTTGATGAATCTGGGCGAAGGAATTTTCGGAATCCGAGATACGCAAAGGACACGGCAAGGCCGTGCCCCTGCAACTTTATATATCTGCTTATTTCTGCCCCAGCAGCAGCTTCACATACTGAGCTCGTTCAAATGCCAACGGATCGGGGACTTCCTTTTGGCTCAGCTTGCCGCGGAAGTCTGCCAGGTCGGCGTATTCGTGTTCCTCCATCCAATCTTCCAGTTCGCGCAGCATCGTGGACAGGTAGGGGATGCCGTTCTTCAATAGGGCGGATGCCACCTGCACTACTTGGGCTCCGGCGAGCAGCGCCTTAGCTGCGTCTAAACCGGAGTGGACACCGGTGTTGAGCGCCAGTTCTGACTCGATCCTCCCGTAGAGCAGCGCAACCCAACGCAATGGGAGTTTCATCTCTTCCGGCGAACTGTAGACCATCTCTTGTTTGAGTTCTTGTTTGAGTGGATCGATGTCGGGCTGCAAAAAGCGGTTGAAAAGCACCAGCGCGTCGACGCCGCGCCGCGATAACTCTGCGGCGACGTTGGCCATCGACGAGTAATATGGGCTGAGCTTGACGGATACTGGCACGCTGACCTCGCCTTTGACCGCTTCGACGATGTCATAGAGCGCCTTCTCCACGTCATCGGCCGAGCGTTTCGGGTTGGCGGCGACGGAGTATACGTTTAATTCGAGACCCTGGACGCCCGTTGACTCCAGCTGCCTGGCATATTTTGTCCAGGAACCAAGCGAGATAGCGTTGAGGCTGGCGATCAACGGCAGGTCAACTTCGGCGCGAGTTTTCTCAACCCACATGAGATGTTCGTCAGCGTCGCCATGCTCAATCTCCGGAAAATAGGAGAGCGCTTCGGGGAAACTCTCGGCGCCCACGGACAGCGATTCCTCGAATCGCTGCGCTTCCATCTGGATCTGTTCTTCAAACAACGAGCGGATCACCAAGAGGCCGGCGCCAGCTTGCTCGGCGAGCTTGATGCGATCGATGTAGCTCGAAATCGAACTCGCCGCGACGAGCAACGGTGAGCTCACCTCAATTCCCATATAGTTGGTTTTAAGATTGGCCATGGTCCCTCCTGCGGATGAACGAAGACATTATAAAGGATGGTCGAAAAGCAGGCCTTGTAATAGTGACAACTATCCTCCACTTTAGGATAACTTCTGCACTATTGACCTTCATTAAAGGTGACTAGACTCAACTGGTAGTGTCCAAAGGGATGTTACGCGCCTCGCGCGCGCCTCAAAGTATTTAATTGTGTCGAAAGGAGTTGCTCATGGCTGCGAATGAATCCAAGCGGAAATTCGTGCCTTATGACGGAAACGCGGCTGCGGCCCACGTTGCCTATGCTACGAACGAGGTTATCGCCATCTACCCGATCACTCCCTCTTCGCCGATGGGCGAAATCGCTGACGAAAAGGCGGCCCACGGACAGAAGAACATCTACGGGATTGTGCCCAACGTGGTTGAGATGCAGGCGGAGTTGGGCGCTGCCGGGGCGGTTCACGGCGCGTTGACGACGGGAGCGCTCACGACAACCTTCACGGCTTCACAGGGTTTGCTGCTGATGCTCCCCAACATGTTCAAGATCGCCGGTGAGCTCACCCCTGCGGTGTTTCACATCGCGGCCCGTTCAGTAGCCGCTCAAGCGCTCTCCATCTTTGCAGATCACAGCGATGTGATGGCAACCCGAGCAACTGGCTGGGGTCAGCTTTTCGGCAACAACCCACAGGAAGTGATGGATTTGGCGCTGATTGCCCAGGCGGTCACGTTGGAAGCGCGCGTGCCTTTCTTGAATATCTTCGATGGTTTTCGCACATCGCATGAGATCCAGATGGTTGAAGAACTGACCAATGAGGACATGGCCGCGATGATTGATGAGCAGTGGATCATCGACCATCGCAAGCGCGGGTTATCGCCGGATCACCCCGTCGTTCGCGGCACCGCACAAAACCCGGATGTTTTCTTTGCGGCGCGCGAAACCGTGAACCCCTATTATCTTAAGACGCCCGCGATCGTGAAGGGTGCCATGGAGCGCTTTGCCAAGATTGTTGGTCGTCGTTACCACCTCTTCGACTACGAGGGCGCACCGGATGCCGAGCGCGTGATCGTCATCATGGGCTCCGGTGGAGACACGGTGCATGAAGTCGTAAACTACCTGAATGCCAATGGGGAAAAGGTAGGCGTGATCAAGGTGCGCCTGTACCGTCCCTTCCAC
>JASFUN010000239.1:0-4152 GCA_050050255.1 Anaerolineales bacterium
GTTAAATCGACGGGCTGTGAACGGAATAGCTCTTTGTTGAGCATGTACATCGCCATGATGCCCTCAGCCCGTTCCGGATCCACACCTGCCGCGCCCAGGTATTTATCCAGGCGACCCGCCACGAGCGCCAGGCGCTCTTCGTAGTGGGTCAAAATGTGGCGGTCAAGGCTGTGAACGATGACCGGAGCGCTGCAGCGCTGCCGGACAAATCCAAGGCCGCCAAAATGATCGATGTGTCCATGTGAGATAACGATATGTGTGATGTCGGACCACCCAACGCGCTCGCCGAATTCGACCTGGATCTGGTTCAAACCATCTTCAAGCTGCTCATTCGAACTGCCAAAACCCGAGCCCACATCGAAAAGCACAGCATTGCCCTCGTACCGGACGACGTGAACAAATCCATTCAACTCGGGGAATAGATCCAGGGGAACGCGGTAGATCTCGGCGCCCTGTCCGGTTTCCCAGCGCTGTATACCGTCGGCTGAGGCCGTCATTGTCCCGCCTCAAGTGTTAAGCCATCTAGCACTAGATCGGCAAACTGGTCGGCGATTTTCTCTGCCTTCAAACGGCCGTTGGGGCGATACCATGTGATCATCCAATTGAGCACACCTAAGAGCGCGAAAGTCGCCAGGCTGCGATCCATCGAGCGGAAAGAGCCTTCCTCGACGCCCTGGTCGATGATCGAGCGCCATAGCTGCTCAAAACGATCCCGGCGGGCAATATGGGCGGCGCGCAGATCATCCTCCAGGCTGCGGTGCTCCGTTAAAAGCACTGCTGCCAGGTCGGGATCCTGTGTGAGCCTCTGGACGTATACTCGCATAGCCTGGCGGATCTTCTCCGACGCGGGGAGATCTTGATCCAGGACCCCCTGCAGATCCTCGATTAAGAGATCCAGCGCCTGGTCGAGGATCGATACGAGAATATCTTGCTTTCCAGAAACATGGTGATAAAGGCTGGCTTTCTTCAGCGCTACCGCGTCCGCGATATCCTGCATGGAGGTGCCGTGATATCCTTTTTGACGGAAGATCTGGGCGGCTGCGTGGATGATCTCGGATCGCTGCATGTGCAACTCCCTACCGACCGGTCGGTAGAAACATCGTAGCATAATTCGGCTCTGATAGTCAAGAATCCGGGGCGCCGCAAGAATCCTTATACCCTGGGGCGTATCCTTTGCCGTTAAAGATGGTTTAATTAACCGCCCTTTTATGCGGTTCTCTCTTAAGAACAAACCACAGCTTTGGGACTGCTCGAGGGACTTGTCCATAACTATTGTGAGGTAATCATGCTCCGAGACGAAGCACTCGAATACCATCGCCGGGGTCGCGCAGGAAAGATCGAGGTCACCCCTACAAAGCCGCTTGAGACACAGCGAGACCTCTCTCTGGCGTACACACCGGGCGTCGCTGAACCCGTGCTGGAAATCGAACGCGATGCCCAAACTGCCTACGATTACACAGCAAAAGGCAACCTCGTTGCGGTCATCACGAACGGCACCGCAATCCTGGGACTGGGCGACCGTGGCCCCCTGGCGTCCAAACCCGTCATGGAAGGCAAAGGTGTGTTGTTTAAAGCTTTTGCCGATATTGATGTCTTCGACATCGAAGTCGAAGCGGACGATCCTGAGCATTTTATCCAGGTTGTACAAGCCATAGCACCTACGTTTGGAGGCATCAACCTGGAAGATATCAAAGCGCCGGAGTGCTTCGTCATCGAAGAACGGCTTAAAGCCCTACTGGATATCCCCGTCTTCCATGACGACCAACACGGGACAGCGATCATCTCGGGAGCCGCGCTTCTCAACGGTCTTGAACTGGTAGGTAAAGACATCTCCGAGATCCGCATCGTCGTCTCAGGGGCTGGTGCTTCCGCAATCTCGTGCAGCGAATTGGCGGTTCGACTAGGCGCCAAGCGGGAAAACATCACACTGGTCGACAGCCGGGGCGTCATCTTCGAGGGTCGCGAAGAAGGGCTGAACGAATATAAGATGCGCTTCGCCCTGAAGACGCAGGCACGCACCCTTGCAGATGCGGTTAAAGATGCGGATGTGTTTTACGGTCTTTCAGTAGCTGGACTGCTCACCAAAGATATGGTCAAAACGATGGCCGAACAGCCGCTTATTTTCGCAATGGCAAATCCCGATCCAGAGATTCGATATGAGGATGCCAAAGAAGCACGTCCCGATGCTATCGTTGCAACCGGTCGCAGTGACTACCCGAACCAGATTAACAACGTGCTCGGTTTCCCGTTTATTTTCCGCGGCGCACTTGATGTGAGGGCCCGGGCAATCAATGAAGAGATGAAGGCAGCAGCCGCGTACGCTCTGGCCTCGCTGGCCAAGGAGGATATCCCCGATTCGGTTCTAAACGCGTACAACCTGGAGCGTTTGAAATTCGGCCCGGAGTATCTCATCCCGAAACCATTTGACCCACGCGTGCTGCTATGGGAAGCGCCGGCTGTGGCAGGAGCAGCGATGGAGAGCGGCGTCGCACGTCTAAATGTGGATCTGGACCATTACCGTGAAGAGCTGTCGTTGCGCAGGGGCGAAGGCGCCCGCGTGCGGCATTTTATCGTCAACAAAGCTCGACAAAATCCCAAGCGCATCGTCTTCGCCGAAGGGGAGGAGAGCAAAATCATTCGCGCTGCTGCCCAGGTCATCGAGCAGGGTATTGGAGAACCCATTCTTCTCGGCAGACCCGGGAAGATCGCAGAAACTGTTGACCTGCTCGGGCTTGATTGTGATCTTAAAACCATCGACCCGGCCAACTCCAATATACTCGATGAACTTGCCGAAGCCTATTTCGAACGCCGTAAGCGCAAAGGGATTACCAAAGCGCATGCCCACCGACGGGTCCGCCAACGCAATATCTTCGGGCCCATGATGGTCGCGCAGGGGTATGCGGACACCTTCGTCTCCGGATTGACCTACGACTACCCGGAGGTCATCCGCCCGGCGCTCGAGATCTTCCACACGCGGGAAGGTGCACGCCTGGCCTCCGGTCTCTACGTCATCATCGTTGAAGAGCGCGTCTACCTTTTCACAGACGCCACCGTGAACATCACGCCGGAGGCTGAGGACCTGGCTGAAATTGCATGTCTGGCAGCCGATTTTGCCAAGCAGCTTGAGCTGGAACCTCGTATCGCCATGCTCTCGTTTTCAAATTTCGGATCCACCCGCCACCCCCTGTCGGATAAGGTGCGCAAGGCTGTGGAATTGATCCGTGCCAAACGACCTGATCTGAAGGTCGATGGTGAGATGCAAGCCGACACAGCCGTAACACCCGAGATCATCGATACGCGTTATCCGTTCAGCCAGGTGAAGGACGCCAACGTGCTCGTCTTCCCGTCCCTGGAATCGGCCAACATTGCGTACAAACTGATCCAGAGATTGGGAAAAGGACAGGCAATTGGCCCCATTCTTCTGGGCATCGACGCGCCAATCCAGGTCATCCAGACGGGGGACGAAGTTGCCGACATCGTGCGCATTGCAGCGGTCTCTGTGATGGACGCCCAATCCCGTTCTGGCACTGGTTGATGAATGAGTCTAGATCCATAAACTTGACCGGCACTGCATATGGGTTAGAATCGGAGCAACTTGCCCCTGTAGCTCAGTTGGATAGAGCACTGCCCTCCGGAGGCAGGAGCCGGCGTTCGAGTCGCCGCAGGGGTACTGAAATGCTAAAAGAACTACTCTAAGTTACTTATAGTAGTTCTTGCTTTCTCTGCAAGTATATAAGATCAATTCGATCAGTTTATTAAACCTTTGTCGAGGTAACAAAACCTGCCTAATCAGAGTAAAGCACGGCATCACTGACTACAACGTTATCAAATGCAGGTCCCTCGAAGGAAGAGAATAAAAAAATCTTATCAGTGAGAAAGGGACGGTCATCAAACAACTCCAGTAGAAAATCACCGTCCACATAAACTCGAATTACATCATCCGTACCTTTGGTAATGTCGAAATGATGCCAGCCGGTCACCACTTCCCCTAAATCAATTCTCTTTTCTAATGGCTCAGCGTCATCAAACTGATTAAAAAGTATCACCTCAGTATTGAGGGTATTCTCAATCAACATATTCTGGTCATTTGTGAACCCTTCGGTGAAGCGAATTGCATTCGTCCTTCCAGGATCACCAATCAGATAGACGTCA
>JASFUN010000240.1:0-4150 GCA_050050255.1 Anaerolineales bacterium
CTACCGGGTTTCGACGCAAGCATCGAAGCGCGCCATCCTGGGTGTCTCAAGAGGTGGTGTATGGTCGCTAGAGATAGGCATGCGCCATCCGGATAACTTCAACATTGTCGCCGCGCTCAGCCCTGCTTTATCCTACAATCACCCGCGCGCGGCTTATGACCCATTTGACATCGCACGCACGGCAGAGCGAGTGCCAGATTGCATCTTGATCAGCTCTGGAGATCGTGAGCCGCAGTTTTCGGATGAGATCGACCGTTTTGCAGAGACGCTTGAACGATCAGGGGTTGATTTCATCTATCTGCAACACGAGGGCAGGCATGAAAATTCCGCCTGGCAGACAATCCTGGAGCGGGTCCTGATCTTCGTTGCGAAGGGCATCCGTGAAATTCCGAACGGTTGTTCTTGATGCGGCGTGTGGAGAGCTCGATATCGAGTAAAATGAGGTCCACCAACCCGCAACTACTTTGGTACGGTCCGGGGAGGGGAGAGCAGAATGTCTGAAATTGACAGTGATGCAGCAGAAGTGATTGAAGCGTACAGGAAACGAAAAGCGCGCTTGATGCCTTTGATCTTGGGCGGGTTAGCGGTTGTGCTTCTCATTGTGGGTGTGTTCTTTGTGGTGCTTTGGTTGACAGGTGATACCCCGCCAGCCATGCCGGGTTTTCTGGCAAGCGATACCCCCACAGCTACGATCACCAACACACCAGTCCCACCGACGGCGACGGCGACTATCACGCAGACGCTGGAACCTTCGCTGACACCGACGCCCGAAGGACCGATTACCTATATCGTCGAACCGGGGGACACGATCAGTTCGATCGCAGAACAATTCGGGATTGACGTCGCCCAGCTTATGGCCGCGAACGATATTACCAACGCGGATGAGCTTTTCGTCAACGATGAGTTGATTATCCCATCTGCCGACTTCGAGCTTCCCACGAAAACCCCTATCCCTGACAATCTTTTCCCGGGCCAGGAGATCGAGTACGTCGTCGAACCCGGGGATACGCTTGAGATCATCGCGGCCGAATTCAACAGCACAGCAGAAGCTATTGCGGAGCGCAATGAGATCGAGGATCCCAACGATATCGGCATCGGCGATGTTTTGATCGTCCCTGTGAACATCGCCACGCCCACACCTACCTTCACGCCTAGCGGTGCGAACCCAACGGCGACAGAAGCCTCTTGAAAGCTTGACTGGAAGAGCCCCGCCCCGCAGCTGCGGGGCGGTTTTTTTTATCGTCGGTTGGTTCGCTTCAGGCAATAAGCAGGTGATCAGGCTCCCGATGAAAGCGCGTTCTTGATCTCGCCAATAACCCCGGGTTCGGTTTCCGACTGCAGTGCGGCACGCAATGCAGCCTCAGTCTCCGGTGTCTTTATCTGCCCGAGTGCCCAGGCGGCATGGCCTCTCACCAGAGGCTCAGGATCCTGCTGAACCAGACTTACAAGGGCGGCAATGAAACGCGAACTCCCGCTGTTTCCTGCCACAACGGCAGCGTTGCGCACCAACCCTTTACGGCGGGGGCGTTCCATCGGACTGCCCCGCAAATTCTGGAGCCAGGTCCCCGGCTTCAAGTCTAGAAATGCTCCCAGATCAGGAATCCGCAGGCTCTCACGCGGTTGGAAGGCGGGATCCTCGCTGGGCTGCGCATAACGACGGTTCCAGGGACAGACCTGCTGGCAGATATCACAGCCGAATATCCATCTGCCCAGGTCGGCCCGCAAACTTTCCTCGATGGTTCCCTTCTCTTCAATGGTCAGATACGAAATGCACCGTCCAGCGTCGATCGTGCGATCCGGGAGTATGCATCGGGTTGGACAGGCGTCCAGGCAGCGAGTGCAGGATCCGCAGCGGTCAGCGTGAAACGGCTCATCTGGCTGCAAGGGTAGGTCGATCAGGATCTCCCCCAGAAGGAAGTACGAGCCTCTCCTGGGATTGATCAGGCAGGTGTTTTTCCCGATCCAACCCAGGCCCGCTCGCTGGGCGAGATCGCGCTCCAGGATCGGGCCCGTGTCAGTATAGATTTTTGCGCGCACGCGCTCATCTACCATCCCTTCAACCGCGCTGACCAACTGGCCGAGCCTGCCGGCAATGACCTCGTGGTAGTCATCGCCCAGTGCGTAGGCAGCGATGCGTGCCTCCGCCTCAGCGCTGGATGCGAATGGGTCGTGGGGGAGGTAGTTCGTCCCAGTGACGATTATGCTCTTGCATCCTGGAAGAATGGCTTGTGGGTCCTTGCGGCGCTGTAGGTTGCGATCGGTCGCCAGGTATCCCATGCTGGCATGCTTGCCAGCATCGATCCACTGTTGATATGTGTTGTAGGTTTGTGGCCGATCGGGTGAAGTGATGCCAACAAGAGAGAACCCGAGGCGCATGGCCGCGGACTTTATCCGTCCCTCGATCGTCATATCATTATCTTGTGTTGAAGTAGGTTTCAATCGGATATCCTTATGATCAATCCTTAGTATTGTAGCGATTGACCGGCGCATAAAGCAAAAAGCGGCGGGCCAAGCCCGCCGCTTGCAGAATGAGCGGAAATCCGCTTTAGCCCTCGTTCAAGAATTCGTCAATCGATTGCGCGGCCTTACGGCCAGCGAGCATGGCGGTTACGACCAGGTCCGGACCCGTGACGGCATCTCCACCGGCAAAAACGCCTTCCCGGGAGGTCTCGCCGTTCTCAGGGTTGATCTTGATCAAACCCCAGTTGTGGGTTTCCAGCTCGGGAGTGGATTCGCCGATCAGTGGATCCGGCCAGTAGCCGAGAGCCAGGACCACCGTATCCGCTTCGACGGTGAAGTTCGAACCTTCAATCGGGATCGGGCGGCGGCGGCCGCTGTCATCCGGTTCGCCCAACTCGCATTGCAGGCATTCGACTGCGTTTACGTGGCCGTCAGCTCCGGCGATGAATTTTACGGGTTGGGTAAGGAAACGAAACTCTGCGCCCTCTTCACGTGCCAGTTCGCGATCTTTCTTGCCGCCCGGCATCTCAGCTTCAGTGCGGCGATAAAGGCAGGTGACCTCTTCGGCGCCCAGCCTCAGCGCGCTGCGCAGGCAGTCCGAGGCGGTGTCGCCACCGCCGATAACGGCAACTCGACGGCCGACTTCCGGCTTCCCTTCCATGCCCGGGGGCAGGAACTCGGGATCGACGTTCGCTCTTATCAGGAACGGTGTCGCCTGATAGATCCCGGGAAGGTCGATGCCGGGGACATCCATCTTCGCGTCGATGCCCGTACCAACACCGAGGAATACGGCGTCATAACCGTCATCGAAAAGGTCGTCAACGGTCCTTTTCTCGCCGACGCGTGTGTTGAGTTTGAACTCCACCCCGGCATCTTCGAGATCTTGAATGACGTCCTGTACGACATCCTTGGGCAGCTTAAAGTTGGGGATCCCGTAGATTAACAATCCCCCGGGTGTGGGTAAGGCTTCGATGATCGTGACCTCGTGTCCTTTGCGTACGAGCTGTTCTGCACAAGCCAGGCCGGAAGGGCCCGATCCGACGATGGCGACCCGTTTGCCCGTCGGTTCACCCTTGGGGATTCTGACTTCGCTGTGCTGGCGCTGGTAATCGGCTACGAAGGCTTCCAGCGCACCGGTGAGCACGGGTTCACCGCGCTTGCTCAACACACATGATCCCTGGCAGAGATCAGAATGTGGACAAACACGTCCACAGATTTCCGGCATTGAGCTGGTTTGGCGGTAGATCTCTGCCGCACCGACGAAGTCGCCTGCTTCAATACGAAACATGGCTTCAGGGATATTGTTGTGGACCACACACGCTTCGACACAAGCCGAAGGATCAGGACAATGAATGCATCGCTCAGCCGCCTTCATCGCCTCTTCAGGGGTCAACGGAATGAAGGTCGGCTCAAAGTCAGACACACGCTCCTCAACCACCCGGGCTTGCTGCGGCTCGAATGGGATCTTCATGCGTGCTTTTCGATCGATTTTCTCTTCGACTTCCTTGCGTGCGGACATAAGCTCACTCCACGGGCTGGGATGTGTAATTCAACGCTTAAGATGATACAGACCAAAGTGGTCTGATATCAGTCTAGAAAGTCATGCCCGAGCGTGATGGTTGTCACAACATTGGGCAGGAATTCACAAACTTCGCGGTACAATTCAGGTTGATAAAATTCAAAGCAAGCG
>JASFUN010000241.1:0-4150 GCA_050050255.1 Anaerolineales bacterium
TGTCCACAAGCAGTTTCACGTCTCCACCCACCGGATACAGGATCGGGCAGGTCGCGCCGTTCTGGATATATTCCTGCACTTTAGCACGCGCCTGCACAGGAGTTCCTGAAGCCGTAATGCGTGTGACCAACTCATCCGGCACGAGGTGTTTTGCCTTCTGGATTTGCTCACGCGTGGCCGGCCAACCGAGAATGGATTGAATTTGCTCTACCACGCTTGTATCAACCTCGCTGGCTTTCGCGATGTGCGGCTGTTGGGCCAGGTACTGCGTCAGCAGTTCGCGGCTTGTATCCAGGGCTCTCTCTTCATCTTCATCTACAGAGCATACAACCAACTGGGGCCGGTCGATGTCATCGAGGCTGCGGCCGGCTTTCTTGGCACCGGCTTCGAGACGCTCCATGGCATGCACGTTGTAATCCGGTGGAACACAGTAATTGAGCACGGCGCCATCGGCGATTTCGCCGGTGAGTTCCATCATCTTGGGGCCGGTTGCGCCGATGTAAATGGGCACGTTGCGCGGCTCCTTCCGTCCGTGCACGACATCCAGCTCAATCCCATCCACATGGTGGAACTCCCCATGAAAAGTGACGCGCTCCATATTCAGCAGCCTGCGCAGAACCTCAACAGTTTCGCGCATGGCTGTCAAGGGTTTGCGACGCTCGATGCCGACGTTCTTGGCCAACGGATCCCACCACGCGCCAATGCCGCAGATCACCCGGTCCGGCGCCAGATCGTCCAGCGTGAGGAATGTCGCCGCCAGCAACCCGATGTTGCGCGTCCAGTTGTTAATCACACCCGAGCCAACCTTGATACGCTCTGTGACGGCAGCGTAGGCGGCCATCGGGACGATCGCATCGCGCACGAGCCTGGATTCCGCCTGCCAAACGGCTTCAAAGCCTTTCTCTTCAGCATAGCGAACGTACTCCAGCCCATCCCGGAGGTCGTGCGCATCCTGGAGATACAATGCCACTCGATCGAGACTCATCCTTCACTCTCCTGAACTGTTAGGTTCGTTTCCAATCCAGCTTGCAGTTCTTCCAGATCCTCCGGCAGATCGAGATCCAGGCCCAGCGACGAGATTTCACAGATCTCAACGCGCGCCCCGGCTTCTTCGGCGCGCTTGATGTGATGCTCGAAACTGTCAGGCCCAAAATCATATTCAATCAGACCCGGGGGAGATGCCAGCAGGGCATTAGTCCCGCTGCCGCGTCGATCCGGGGCGATGACGACAACCGGTGGATCCAGTGCACGCTCGATCAGCATCTGTATGTCCTCGACGGTTATGAGCGGCAGGTCCGCCGGTAACACCAACACGCCGGACACGCCGTAGCCCTGGGCGACAAGCGTCGCCCTCACGAGGGCTTGATTGAGCTTGGGTGAACCCCGCTCCGCAACCGTCCGGGCGCCATGCTGCCGGGCGATGGCCAGAGCTTGAGTGTCACGGCTGACGACTAATGTGTGTTCGATCTCCTGGACTTCATTGAGGGTGTTCAATGTGTGAACTAACATCTTGCTGCTTAACTCGGCACGTTCCTCTCCCGAAAGCACCCCGGACAGCCGCGACTTCGACCGCCTCAAGGGCTTAATGGGGACGATCGCCCAATAGGTCATGTGGACCGTATCCTTTCTTGAAGTCTTGATGCAAACTCAAGGACCGTTTCAGCAAGGTTCTTTCGATCTTCATTGTCCCGCATCACGGTCTGCGTAACGCAGACTTGCATCCCAAAATCCTGCACAACTGATTCTAATTCAAGATCGGCCTGATCAATCACGAATCCATCGAGATAGTCTTGGTAATGTTCAGCCACACTGGCAGCTGAAGCCTCAAAGCCAAGCTGTTTAAACATCCTGGCAGCCGGGCCTTTCAACGCGCTGCCAGCGACAATCGGTGAGACGCCGACGACCAGTTTTTGTTGCAGGACTTCAGAGATCCTACCCACTCCCAGGATCGGGTCGAGGCTCACCCAGGGATTCGAAGGGCAGAATACGACCAGGTCGGCCTCATCCAACGCTTCGAGAACCCCCGGTGCGGGCTCTGCTGATTCAATGCCAACGAAGCGAAAACCTCGCACCTCCGGCTCGCAACGCAGCGCTACAAAATAGGTTTGAAAGGCGAGCTCGCCATCATCGCTCAAGACGACAGTTGCCACCGGATCGTCGCTCATTGGGAGCACCCTGGAGAGCACACCGAAGGATTCACATACATCCCGTGTGATGCTTGAGAGCCTTTCTCCCTGGTTCAGGCGGCGCGTGCGCTCCAGATGTAGTGCGAGGTCACGGTCCCCGAGTTGAAACCAGGTAGGTCCACCCAGGCGCCCGAGCGTATCGAGGCAGTTCCAGGTCTCGTCGGCGCGCCCCCAGCCCCGCCCGGGGTCCGCCAGACCGGCGAGTGTATAGGTAACGGTGTTGACGTCGGGGGAAATCTTCAGCCCCAGGTATTCGAAATCATCTCCTGTATTCACGATCACCGTCAGCGCCCCGGCCGGCAGCACACGATCCAGACCATGCGCAAGCTTAGCCCCTCCCACGCCTCCAGCTAACGCGGTGACTTTCATCTCCAGAGCGTGACCTCCTCCAATGGGCGCCGGGTGCGCAACCTCCCGCCATCACGCGGAAAACCCAGCAAAATCATGCCCTGCGGTACCCAGCTTTCCGGAAGGTCGAGCTCCTCCCGCACCAGTTCAGGCACGAATAACGGCGCGCAAACCCAGCAACCTCCCAGGCCTTCTGCGTGCGCGGCCAACAGGATATTCTCACCCGCCATAGCAACGCCCTGCACACCCATCAGGAATTCAGCCTGTCTGCGGCGGTCGTCAGGGTACTCATCCAGAGTAAGTTCATCCATACAAAGGACGATTCCAACAGCCGCACCCGTTATGCGCGTGTATGAGCGGGCCACATCCTTCTCGATCGCCGCCGGCTCCAATCCATCCTTTTCAAGATCAGCGCGTAAGCGTTCACCCATCTTGCGCGCCAGTCGCTCCCGCGCCTGCGTCGATCGCAGGATGGCAAACCGCCACGGCTGTCGGTTGTGCGCGGAGGGTGCCCGGATGCCTGCCTCCAGGACGCGTTGAAGGATGCCGTCCGCAACCGGCGTGTGCTTGAATCGCCTGATCGATCGGCGGTTCGAGGCGAGCGCATAAAACGCTTCAGCTGGACCGGTCATCCCGCCACGCTGATCGATCGGGGCTCAATGGTGTACTTCACCCTGGTTTCGCCCTGATAGTTCTTATAATCTGCTTCTCCAGTGTATTTCCCGGCAAGTTCATCGATATGCCGGCGGGCGTTTTCCTCGCTCTCATCGACCACCCTGCCCCGCATTTGCATGTAGCGGTAGGGATCGTCAGGATCGAGGATCGCCAGGGCGATATCCGGGCGCGCGGACATATTGTGCTCCTTCACCCGACCACGCGCCGTGTTGATCGTGATCTTCCCATCAACAACGTTAAACCATATTGGCGTTGCTTGCGGCGTGCCGTCATCCATTATCGTCGCCAGGATGGCAAACGCCCTGGTTTCATCCTCCAGCAGATCTTCGTGTGATTGCGGTACCTCAACTGTCATGGTTGTATCCCTTCCATATTTCACCGTCACTTAAAATCATATCCGATCCGAACATGACGGGGTTCTATGGAATCAGCGAAAGAGGTCCTGTTCCTGGGGTCTGATCAACTCCTTGCAGGAGCCTTCCCGTAATGGATAAGGCAGCCCACGCAGGTGGATCACCGGACGTCCTTCGTTGGCCTGCCCCATGAGCGCCGAAGCCCCAGAGGCAATCTCGTCGGCAAGACCTACCTCGGTGCTTTTCAGGGTTACATCGAACAGATCGGGTTCCCCGCGCAGATCGAGCAGCGCCGGAAAGCCGGCGGCACCGATGCACACCCCGGCGGTGCCCATCCGCCAGGCACGTCCATGCGAGTCGATGATCAGCACGGCGATCTTTTTCCCGGTTGCCTTCACCAGTTCGTCCCGGATCTTCATGGCGGAACGGTCTGGGTCCTCCGGCAGAAGAAGAACCCAGTCATCATCATCACCATACTCGCCGCGCACATTCGATCGATCCACCCCGGCGTTTGCGCAGACAAAGCCCAACCGGTGCTCCACGATGATCAGCCCCTCACGCTGCCTTAAGATTGAACGGCTTTCATTC
>JASFUN010000242.1:0-4149 GCA_050050255.1 Anaerolineales bacterium
GGGTACTTCCCAACATACGCCCTGGGCAACTTGATTGCCTCTCAGCTCTGGGAGAAGATAAATGCGGACATCCCAGATCTCGTGACTCAGGTCGAGAAAGCTTCATTTGATGACCTGCTGAACTGGCTGCGTGAAAATATCCACCAGCACGGAGCCAAGTATGAACCCATGGAACTGCTCAAACGGGTCACCGGATCCGGGTTGGAAGCCGGCCCGTATATTCGTTATCTGGAAACGAAATTCAAAGATATCTACAACCTGTAACGTTGATCTGATCCTCAGAGAGGGAGCATCAAATGACACTCTCAATAATTCACGCCAATCTGGCGAACACCTCGCTGCTCTTTGCAGTTATCGCCGGGATCTGGGGCATTGGCCTGCGCCTTAGAGGCAGGGGAATCGACGGGAACTACTGGGGGATACTGGCTGTAGGTGAACTCCTTTTCCTGGGGCAGGGCCTGCTGGGCGCATACCTTTGGATCAGTGGGGCCAGGCCGGGAAGGCTGGGCATACACGTCCTGTACGGTGTTGTGCTTGTCATCGGCTTGCCTGCCTATTACGCCATCACAAAAGGCCGGGATGATGAGAACGCTGCCCTTGCTTTTGGTTTTCTCTGCCTCTTTCTAGCCGCCATCACGCTGCGGGCTATGACCACTGGTCGCTAAGCAGTCTGCTTTAAGGAATCTGCTATGACTGAGAACCAAAACAGTCCAACCATCGTCATCCTCGATGGCGATCAGACCGGGCAAGAGCTGCTTGATGAGTCGCTGCGCGTGCTGGACCCGGCGGTGTCCCAGGTACCGCTGCAGTTTGAGCATTTTGACCTGAGCCTCGAAAATCGTCGGGCGACCGGGAATGCTGTGATCCAGGAAGCAGCCGAGGCTATCAAGCGGACAGGCCTGGGCCTCAAGGCTGCGACCATAACGCCGGTAGACCCCGACGATGTCGGCAGCCCAAACGCCATCCTGCGTGAAGCGATCGAGGGAAAAGTCATCCTGCGTACGGGCCGCCGGCTCCCAAACGTGCGACCGGTGGGGGGTGTGCACGCACCGATCTCCGTCGTTCGCATGGCGGTGGGTGGCGCTTACGGTGCGGAAGAAAGACGTGAGACCCTTGCATCAGGCCTGGAGGTCGCCTACCGCACGGAAAAATTGTCCCGAAACACCTGTCGGGCCGTGGCTGAGTTCTCCTTCCAGCACGCAGAGAAGGTAGGCGCTAAAGTATTCGGTGGGCCCAAATTCACGGTTAGCCCGGTCTATGAGGGCATGTTCAAAGAGGAATTAGACGCGGCGGCCGATCGCCACCCTAAAGTGCGCTACGAGCCGCAGTTGATCGACGCAACCTACGCGCTCCTGCTGCAAAGTGCTGGCGAAGCGCTGGTCATCCCGGCCTTGAACCGCGATGGTGACTGCCTCTCCGACCTGGTCCTGCAGATGTACGGGTCGATCGCGGGCTCGGAGTCGCTCATCCTGGCCTTTGACCAATCTGCGACGCACGTTGCGGCGGTGGTTTCCGAAGCGCCGCACGGCACGGCCCCTGCCCTGGAAGGCAAGAACATCGCAAACCCGATGGCAATGATCCTGGCCGGGGCAGGCTTGCTCTCCTACATCAATCTGCCCGCCGCCGAGAATGCATCGCGTGCCATTTATGAAGCGACGTTCGAGGCCGTTTATCAGGGTTTGGCCACGCCCGACATGCGCGGCCAGGCCGCCACCACGGAGTTCACCGACGAGGTCATACGGCGTGTCACCGCAAAGCTGGATGTTTGGTCAAGCCTTGGCTGACCATCAATAGGCGAAAATCAGGATATGCAGTTGCGCACCTTCCGACATCTCCTCATCTGTGCCGCGACGCTTACCCTCAGCACAGCCATGCTGGCAGCCTGTAACGACGCAGCCGAGCCAGGGCCAGCAGCCACCCGCATCCTCCCTGCGGGCACACCGACCGTAGACATCGCGCCAACCTCCAGCGCCCAGGAGGAATCCGATAGCCCTGCACCGCTCACCGAAGCAACTCCCGCGATCATCATCGAGCCGTCTGAGCCGGCTGCAACGGTCACGATTGGACCGCCTCCATTTGGTATGCCGCTGGAAGAGTTGGTTTTTTTCTCGCCGGGACCGGGTTCATTCGCCTCACAAGCCGTCCGGGTCGATGGCTATGGCGGTCCCAGCCTGAATAACCGTGTGCAGCTTTCCCTCTTTGGTGAGGATGGACGCAGGTTATCCGAAGGATATGCCTGGCTCTACTCTTATCCCGGTACACCCGGCATCTTCTACGCGACGATGCCGTATCAAATTCCTCTCGTGGCCGAGTTGGGCTGGCTGCAAGTGCTCTCTTATGGCGATCGATACGGCAACCTCAAGCATGTGAACACAATTAGCGTAACGCTGCTCTCCGAGGGATCCGAGAAACTCTATCCCGGTCTGCACGGCCCCGAGCAGCTGGCGATCTTTTCCCCGCGCGAAGAATCGATCGTCGAGGGCGGCACAGCGCATGTTACAGGCGCTGGATGGGTAGAGTACGGTGACTCGATCGTCATCCAGATTCTCGACCGTTTTAACAATGTGCTGGGCTCATCCGAAACAGTGATCGATTCACCGGCGGAGGGCCATATCGGGCAGTTTTCGACCGATGTTCAGTACCAGATCCCATATCCACAATGGGCGCGCATCAGCGTCTCTGAGCCTCACCCCGTGATCGAGGGACCTTCACACTATTCCAGCGTTGAGGTCTGGCTGCGCCCCTGAACTTCTGGCATCGAACTTGTAATTCAACCTTCTAAGGACGCCTCCTGCAGGTGATATAATCCGCGTCCATAAGGAGCGGTATGAATTCGGCTGGCACACTTCCAAAAGAACCCTCGAAGTTATTGCTTTGGACGACAAGATTTCTGACGGCGCTTTTCGCCTCGGCAGTCGTCTTGCTCTCGGGTATCTTCCTGTTCATCCTCACTTCGCGCGCCCTCAACGTTCAGCGTGCTTTGCCCGGGGTCAGCGTCCAGGGAGTCCCCCTGGGCGGGATGGACGCCACCGAGATCGCCAAACAGGTTGATGCGCTGTTCCCATACCCTGAACAGGGGAGCATTGTGTTTACCGACGGCGATCGTGCCTGGATGGTATCGCCCCAACAAGTCGGCGTCCAGATCGACGCTCAAGCTATGGCTGATGCGGCTCTGTCCGTAGGACGACGGGGCAGCTTCTCTGATCGGATCGGGGAACAGCTCGAGACCTGGTACCAGGGACATCCGGTAACCCCGATCGTGCGGTTCGATCAGGTTGTCGGAGCCCATTATCTGAGCGGCATCGCCGCCGAGATCGATCGGCCAAAGATCGAGGCTGCAATCATGGTTGAGGGAACCGAGGTGACGGCCTCGCCCGGGCAAATCGGGCGGAGCGTGGATGTCGGAGCGACGCTCTCCGAGATGGTACAGCCGGTCACGGATATGCACGATACGGTCGTCCCCCTGACGATCAAGGAAACCCCACCCGTGGTGCTTGACCCCAGCGAGACGGTTGAAAGAACCCGCCAGATCCTATCCCAATCACTTGTGTTAAGCGCCGAAGATTACCAGGGGCTGGAATTGTCACCGCAGACGCTCGCGCCCATTCTGCGCTTCAAAGTTGACGCCGAGAGTGGCGCCTATCGCATCTCGCTCGACCGCGAGGCGCTGATTCAACGCATTGAACCGCTCGCCCCCGAACTTGAGCGTGGCCCCCAGAACGCCCGATTCATCTTCAACGACGACACCCGCGAGCTTGATCTGCTCGAACCCGCGGTCATCGGGCGCACGATGGATATCGAAGCATCCATCGATGCCATCCAGAGCGGGGTGAACGAGGCGCAGCATGATATCCCGCTGGTATTCGAGCTTGAGAACCCCCAGGTTCGATCCGATGCGACCGCCCAGGAACTGAACATCAGCGAGGCTGTGAGCGTCGTTTCGACCTACTTCTACGGTTCCAGCGCCGGGCGCATCCAGAACATCAAGACCGCCTCTTCCGCATTCCACGGCCTGCTCGTTCCACCCGGCGGGACTCTATCCATGGCCGAGGTGCTGGGGGATATCAGCCTGGACAACGGCTACGCCGAAGCGCTGATCATTTACGGCGATCGCACGATCAAGGGCGTTGGCGGCGGCGTCTGCCAGGT
>JASFUN010000243.1:0-4144 GCA_050050255.1 Anaerolineales bacterium
AGCGAGATGGACCCGGTTGTTGATCCCGATGGTCTCCTCTCGATCCTCTACCTCTACCGTCTCGATCCTGGCCCCTGTCGCTGCGGCCAGACCTATCAGGTCTGTCAGGTAGTACTCTCCTTTAGGTGATAAAGGCAGGTCAACGATGTTGGCCCACAGCCATTCAGAGTCAAACGCGTATACACCGACGTTAAGCTCCTGGATGGCCAATTCGTCCTCGCTCGCGTGTGCCTGCTCTACGATCGCCACGACATGTCCACCGTCATCACGCTTGACTCGGCCGAAGCCGCGCGGCTCTTCTGACTGGGCGACAAGCATCGTTAGCGGGCCGGGGTTAGCTTCCTGGCTTTTTGCGAGGGCACGAAAGGTCGCGTTTGATATGAAGGGCAGGTCTGCATTCGCCACAACGATGACGCCCCCCTTGTCCCTGAGTGAGGCGCGCGCCTGCATCACGGCGTGACCGGTGCCCAGTCGTTCGTCCTGGACGACAAATGAGCAATCATCTCCAGCCGCCTCACGCACACCCGGTGCCTGCGGGCCAACGATGACGGTTGGGGCTGATTCAAAGGCTTGTTTGCACGCCTCGACCGACCATGCGATCAGCGGCCGGTCTCCTAACTTGTGCAGTACCTTTGGGATGCTGGAGTTCATGCGTGTGCCCAATCCAGCAGCAAGGATGATCGCGTGCACTTTCATCTAGGACCTCGGAAAATATCTATCACTGGTTGAGAACCTTCTGGTGAGAATACCGGGATGGCCCGATAAGGATGAAGGTATCGTTTGCCTGCTCTGGGAGGGTCTTCTTCGGTGGATACTATCAAATTTGTCTTCAAGTCTTGAATCAAGGCTGGGGCGCCAGGATTCGAACCTGGATCCACGGATTCAAAGTCCGGTGTGCTGCCATTACACCACGCCCCATCAGCTCGGTTTGAGAAGAGCGAAGGCATTGTAACACAGCGCCGTACACCGGTTCAATTTCGACCCGGGATCCAGAACTCCTCAATCAATTACGTCACGTATCAGCTTGTCAAACCCGGACAATCCTAGTCATCATCCACGAGGCCTTGATCTTTAGCTTCTTCATATGACAAGACATCGCCGTCCACTTCCTTACCACGCGGTTCCTCGGAGATCGCTTTATCCCAGAACTGCTCAGCGTCTTCGGGCTTGATCCCTTCTGCACCCTCCAGAATATCTTCTCCGCCTTTCTCTTCATCTTCTACCATAACGACCCTCCACTCCTCCATCTCTTCCTGTCGTCGCTCTTCGAGGATCTGTTGTGTCTCCTCATCGACAGATACTAAACCGCTTGAAGCCAATTTGTCGAGCAGTTCGTGGGCAGCCTTGCGACCCGAGAGCACGATGGAGGCCCAGCGCTGACCACTCGAGCCGCGTTCGAATGCAATGACCAGATTGTAGTATGCCCCGACGTTAAATAGAAAGAGGTTGTAGTCTTCGCCTTCATAATACTGGAGATTGCCAGGCAGCAAGCCCCCCATAAGCGTGCTGACCTTGAGACCGGCGTTCGAGGCTGCGGCCAACGACGCGAAGGTGACCTCCCTTTCGATGCCTGGAAGTTCGCCATCCGCAGCGATGACGCGGCCGAAGTCATCCAACAACACGACGGCATGGACTTTAAGTTGCCTGAGCAGCTCACTGAGGATTTGCATGAGCACTCGGCGGGATTCTGGCTCGTGCGTGCGCGGCAGGACCGGTTTCTCGAGATCCTTGATCACAGAGGCGACCGCCTCCAGGAAGAGGCTCGTACCGATCGGTTTGGTGAGCATGACGACGACATCGTCAGCCTCCGCCGTCAAGCGCGCTTCCTCGGAGGGATCGCCCGTCACGATAATCGTCTTCGACAGCGGGTTGATTCGGCGATGCGCCTGCAGGACCTCGAACCCTGATATGCCCGGCAGGCGTACATCTGCAACTAGCAAATCTACCGGCCCCCTGCCCAACTCATGCAGCGCTTCCTCGCCCGTGGGGACGTCGATGACGACGCACTCCCATCCCGAAAGCTCGATGCTTGTGCGCAGCATCCGGCTTACGTTTCTATCGTCATCAACCAGCAGTATTCTCGGTGTCGTCATGCGAGGCATTCTAGCATAACCGACATGTCTATACATGTGGTCACTTGGTCATGGTCTCAGAGAATTCGGAAAGGATTTCACCACACCCAGACGGAATCATCTGCCCGCAGAGGTGGTTCATGTCCGGGGTAATCCTGGTACAACCAGCAGCGCACGAGATGATCAGGCGCGAATTCTTCCAGGTCTGGATCGAGTTCTTCGCAAATGTCAAGCGCGTAGGTTCGACGCGCCGGACAGCGCGGCGCGAACCGGCAGCCAACTGGCCAGTCGTGCGCATCGGGGACCCTCCCCGGGATCGACTTTAGCGCACCCTCCTGGCGTGGATCTGGCAGCGCGTCAAGCAGGCCTTGTGTGTAAGGGTGCAGCGGTCGCTTGTAAATCGTCCCTACGTCGCTTTGCTCAACGATGTGACCTGCATACATGACCGCTACACGATCAGCACTTTGTGCGACGACGGCCAGGTCATGGGTGATGAGCAGCATTGCCGACAGGCGCTGCTCGGCGAGCTCTGCAAGCAGCTCCATGATCTGAGCCTGTATGGTGGCGTCGAGCGCGGTTGTTGGCTCATCAGCGATCAGCAAATCTGGCTCCAGTGCGATCGCTATCGCGATCATCACACGTTGCGTTTGACCACCCGAAAGTTCATGCGCGTACGCATGCGCGCGCAGTTCGGGATCGGGTAGCCCTACGCGTTCGAGAAGCCCCACTGCGAGCTGCCATGCCTGGCTGCGTTTTATGCCGCGATGGATCTCGAACAGCTCGGCGATCTGTGTGCCAATTGTAAAGACCGGGTTTAGCCGAACCTGGGGATCCTGGAAAATCATGGCTAACTGTTCCCCGCGATAATCAGACCATTCGCTCTCATCGAGGTCTTGAAGAGCAACGCCCTTGAATAAGATCTCTCCCCCAACTTGCCTGCCTGGAGGCGACACAATCCCCAGAACGGATTGGGCTGTGACCGTCTTTCCACAGCCTGATTCACCCACCAACCCAAAGACCTCCCCTGCCTTAATCTTGAATGAAACTTCATCAACGGCTCGGGCGACGCCATCATCCGTGAAGAAATAGATCTTCAGGTCCTTGACTTCCAGCAGAGGATTCTCGCTCACCCTATTCACCTATCGATTCGTGTAGGGGCACGAAATATCGTGCCCCTACCTGGTTTTAGATCCTGCCTCCAAGCCCAACTCTCTCTACTGGGTCTGGTCCAGGAGCACATCGATCCCGGCCTGCATTTGAACATCTGGATCCTGCCGCAAACCCCACATGCCCAATGGGACGCGCACGTCCGGCTGAACCCCTACGCCTTCCAATGAACTACCGTCCGGAAGCTCAACGGCTTGCACTGCGATGCGTATGATGGAACCGTCGGGGAGTGCAAACCCCGAAATTCCCTCGGTGTTTCCTGCCGTGGGCATCCCCGTCAGGGTCGCCCGCCCGGATTGTTTCATGGCGGTGGCAAAGTACTCACCAGCAGAATGCGTGCTGCCGTCTGTCAGCACGACAAGGGGTGTAGTCTCATTCCACTTGACCGGACCGCGTATCCGCCAGGTCGAGCGTGCCTTGCCTTCCCTGAGCGGGCCCCGGGTTCCGAATGTCCCCTGCGTGAAGATGGCGATATCGCGATCGGCATTTCCGCCAGGATTATGCCGGATGTCCAGGATTAAACCGTCGAGGGGCTGACGCTCCTCCAGAGCTTCGATTGCATCCAGGATGTTCGTATCGGAATCGCCTTCAAATGCAGGGATGCGAATGTATCCGATATAGGGATCGCGGGATAGCACTTCGACCCTCCACCCATCACAACCCGACGCACCTCCCAGGCGGAGTGTCACGTCTTTGGGGTCCGTCCCGGGTCCTTGCAAAACCGTCAGGGTTACGCGATTAGAATCGCCATCGCCAAAATAGGCTTTCATGCGATCCGAGCGTTGGTACTCTCCGTTTACTGGTTCAACTGGTTCACCGTCGATGGCTGTGATGATGTCCCCGCGTCGCAGTCCAGCCGATGCTGCGGGGCCGAGTTCACACACGTACCAGATGAAGAAGTGCTC
>JASFUN010000244.1:0-4144 GCA_050050255.1 Anaerolineales bacterium
GCCGTATCGCTATCGATCATCTGCGCAAACGCTCCCGTCGACCGGATTTCACGGTCTCGCTGGATGAACACAGCTGGGTTGAGCCCGTCGATCCTGCTACAGGCTCCGAGCACGATCGTTGGCGAACGCTTCGTTTGCTGCTTCTGGAATTGCCCGAAGAACAACGCGAAGTCGTGGAGTTGGCCTATTTCTACGGCCTCTCACAACGCCAAATCGCAGAGCACACTGATACGCCCCTGGGCACGGTGAAGACGCGGGCGCGGTTGGGCATGGATAAGCTCCGGGAAGCATGGCTGCAGGCAGAAACTCAGAATGGAGATAGATCCAAATAAGATGCCGGTTTCGTATTACCCAATAAAGAGGGAAAGGTTTAATGAGTAGGGGTATTCATATCGACGAAGACACCCTGGCAGTCTTCTCGCTGGAGGCGCTGGAGCCGCGGGAAGCAAGACGCGTCCGTCAACATCTGGACGAATGCGATGAATGCTGCGCGCTGCTCAGGTCTTACGAGCTGATTGCGGATGGATTGATGCACACTGCCATGCCGGCGCAGCCTCCTGCAAGGATGCGAGCGCGTATCATCGCGGCGATCTCGGACGATCAGGCAGAGCGAGGGTCCAGCTGGTGGCAAAAACTGCGCCAATGGCCTCTACAACCTATTGCCATCGTTCTGAGCATCGCATTATTGGTGCTTAACGTCGGTCTCTGGGTTCAGCTTCAGGCGGTCCGTCAAACCGAGGAGCAGCTCATTGCCCAGAGGGTTGAAGACCGCATCGCTCAAGGTCTCTACGCCTACCCGAATGTTCAGCGCACCTTGATCCAGGGCGAGAACCTGTACGGATCCGCAATTTACGAGGATTACCTGCAGTTCGCCGTCCTGTACGTCTGGGGTCTGGAACCATTGCCCGAGGGACAGATTTACCAGGCGTGGCTTATTGAGCCCGGGGGAGAGCGCATCAGCGGTGGATTATTCGACGTGGCCGAACCCGAAAGTTTCATTCAAGTGGTGATCCACGCCCCGGACACGATGAAAGCTTATGATGGGATCGGGGTGACTATCGAGCCCGTCGGTGGAAGTGCCGGCCCAACAGGGCAGAAAGTCCTCGGCGTCGACCTGTAGCAGGAGCACGCTTGATCATCGCATAGCCGCCCGCGCAGGGCGGTTTTTATATTAAGACTTGACAGATCCAATTTATGCCATGCAGACGTATTAAAGATGAATGAGGGCACATGCCCCAATGATTCGCTGAGGAAGGAGAAGAACGATGACAACCAAATTTCGCTTGGTTCCTAGCCTTCTCGTGTTAGCCGGGATGCTGATTACGGCTTGCAGTTCGACTGGAGCGACGGACCAACCGCCTGAACAGCCAACCGAGGCGCCGACGATGACGATGCCGCCTGAGCCGACCAAGGCTACGGACGGCGGGGACGAGCTCAGCCAGGCGGTAGATGTGAGCGATCAGGACATCATGGGCGGCCGTGTTGTGATTGATCGTGTCGTATCCGACGGTCCCGGCTGGGTGGTGATCCACATCACGGCAGACGGCAGCCCTGGCCCGATCATTGGGTATGCGATGGTCGAGCCCGGTGAGACGACCGATCTCGCGGTGGATATCGACGCTGAACGGGCCACAGAACAGCTCTTTGCGATGCTGCACGTTGATGCAGGCCAGGGAGGGGTGTTTGAATTCCCCGACGGCCCGGATGTGCCTGCCACGCAGGATAATGCTATCGTCAACACGCCTTTTACGGTTGTGCTCCCCGAAGTCATGGTTGAAACCTTGGTGGAGACATCCATTTCACCTCAGGGAGAAATCCTGGTTGATTTCAAGGGGATGTCGCTCTATCTGTTCATGAACGATAAGCCTGATGAAAGCACATGCTACGGAAGTTGTGCGGCTAACTGGCCTCCATTGATCGCCGATGGCGATTTTGGTGGTGGTGAGGGCGTCGACACCGAACTCATTGATACTACGACGCGTGATGATGGCACACTGCAGGTCACGTACAATGGATGGCCGCTCTACTATTACGGGGCCGATGAAGCGCCTGGTGATACCAACGGTCAGGGTGTTGGTGGAGTGTGGTTCTTGGTTTCACCGGAAGGAAACGCTCTCACTGCAACAGGCGGTGATGAGCTCCCCGATTATTGATTCGGTGTGAAGGACTGCGGAGGGGATATAGGTATGGGGCGGATGAGCTCTTCATCTGCCCCTTGCTTATGACCAGACCGGAACGTAGGATGTAGCCATGGATAACAATCGGAAAACTAGGCTGCTATGGTTCGTGATCTTGCTGGATATCGTCGTGTATCTGCTGGTCACGCTCATCGGGTTCACATCCCACGATGGTCTGCTCCAGGCACCGCTGTTGCGGATGCTGGCGACTTTCGTCCCCTTCACCACCGCCTGGTTCATCGCAGCACCATGGTTGGGGTTGTTCAGGTTTGAAATCATCCGTGAGCGTAGGTATCTGCCACGCGTCCTGATGGCGGTGGTCCTCGCTGCGCCGTTGGGAGCGACGCTGCGCGGATTCTGGTTGGGTTCTCCAATCCTGCCGGCGTTTGTACTGGTCATGGCGGCCGTATCCGGACTGGCCATGCTGCTCTGGAGGGCACTTCTTCAGTTCATCATTTCGCGATCTACGGCAGCAAGCTGACTTCTTGCAACGACCTCGACCGCAGGTTATCATGGTCCCGCGATGGATGAAGACGCGCTTATCAATGAAGCAAAACGCGGCGATTTAGATTCTTTCAACCGCCTGGTGCTCGCCTATGAGGGCATTGCGTATCACGTCGCGTTCCGCATTATGGGGGAAAAACAATCCGCTGAAGATGCCACACAGGATGCGTTTATCTCAGCTTACAAATCCTTGAAATCTTTCCGTGGCGGTTCATTCCGATCATGGCTGCTGCGCATCGTTACGAATGCCTGCTATGACGAACTGCGCAAGAGAAAACGCAGGCCGGCGTCTTCGCTGGATCATCTCAGCGACGCCGGGATCGGTTTCGACAGCGAAGAATCGAGCGGGCTGTTCTCCCAGCAGCAGCGGCCAGAGCAAGAGGTGGAGCAGGACGAACTGCGCAAGGCGCTTGAACGCTGCCTGGAGCTGCTGCCTGGCGAGTACAAGATCGTCGCGGTGCTTGTTGACGTACAGGGTTTTGACTACCGGGAAGCTTCGGAAGTGATCCAGAAGCCTCTGGGCACGGTCAAGAGCCGGCTTGCAAGAGCCCGGAGCAGGATGCGTGACTGCCTGCAGGATGCCCGGGAACTTTTGCCAGGTAAATATCGTCTGGAAGATGAGACGAGATGATGAATAAACACAGCGACCTTTCACAGCGAGATCTGGAGACGCTATCCGCGTATCTTGATGGTCAACTGGACGACCGGCGGAGGCGAAAGTTAGAAGCACGTTTGCAGAGTGAACCTGGTCTGCGAGAGGCGTTGGAATCTCTTCGCGCGGTCGTCAAAGGATTACAAGGTCTGCCTGTTCCCCGACCTTCGAGGCATTTCACGCTAACCCCCGATATGGTCGGCGAAGCTGAACCGCGGCGTGCCTTTCCAGTTCTGCGTTTCGCCACAGCCCTTGCGGGTCTGGCGTTCGTCGCGCTGGTTGGCATAGAAGGCTTGCAGTCGATCAGCGCTTCCCAGCTTTCAGCCAGGGCTCCGGCGGTCATGCAAGAATCGGAACGGGCGATGGATGAAATTGCAGCCGCCGAGGAGCCGCAGGCCGCGGAGCCATTCGAGGAAACGGCTCCCGAAGCGGAAGCCATGGAAATGCCCGCAGGCGAAGAACCAGCCGAAGAGCCGTTAATGATGGAGCAACCGGAGCAGGAGCAGGCTCAAAAGCTCACGGGCACACCTGAGGCGAGTGTCCCGCCAGAGGCTGCGGCGGGTGAGCAGGACGAGGGGCAAAGCTACGCTGACAATGAGCTTGAAGGTCAAGAACAGCAAGTAGGTGAGGTCGCCGCTGCCGAGGGGGTTCCCCCAGAAACAACGCCCACAGGCAATCTTGAGGGTGCAGAACGGGCTGCCGCGTACAGGCTTTCGCCGCTGCGTTGGCTGCAGGTCATCACCGGGGCGCTCTTCATCCTATTGAGCGTGCTCACGATCACATTCCGCAGACGGTCAACCTGATCGTGGAC
>JASFUN010000245.1:0-4135 GCA_050050255.1 Anaerolineales bacterium
CAATCGACGATCCCCAATCCCTGTCGGGTGCGCCCCCGGCTACTCGTCCCGGTCGATGCGTTTCGATATATTCAACGGGCAGAGTTCTATTTTGCCCGCAAACCTCCCCTTTGCAGATGGGGATAGGTTGTGTTGAGAATGTTATGCGCAAAACCCTGACTCGTCAAGTCCAAATTATGAGGCGGGAAGAATCAGCGGAATGAAATTCAGGCCTGGACGATGCGCGTATGCTGCCTTGTCGGAGAGGCGCGCCATGGAATAGAAAACGCCCGGCATTTCTGCCGGGCGCTGGTTGTGGGCGGTATTGGACTCGAACCAACGACCTTTGCGATGTCAACGCAACGCTCTAACCAACTGAGCTAACCGCCCGTGTGCACTGGATTATACAAAGCCCACCTGGTTTTTTCAATGGTCGTTGCAAACTTAGCTTCAGCCGGCGTAGGACCAGCCCAGGTCGCTCAGCGTCAGGATGTCACCCGCATCTGCTTCTTCAAAGACCTGCGCCCCGACGACTTCGGCGACGACGAGATCATGATCGCCGCCGGTGTCGATCAATTCGACGAGCTTGCATTCGACCACCGCCGCAGCTCCTTCAAGCATCGGGCAGCCGGTCTGAGGTGCGGGCTCAAACTTGGCATCCTCCATCTTGTCCGGGTTTTTCTCCCGACCCTTTGTGAAGGGTTTGAGGTAATCCACATCCTCGGAACGGAACAGGTTGATTGCGAAGACGCCCCCATTCTCGATCAATCCATGTGTGTAACTGGTCTTCTGCAGCGCGAACGCGACCTGTCGCGGTTCGAACGACGACTGCGTGACCCAGTTAGCAACCATGGCATTGACATCATCCCCGGCCTTCGAGGTGATGCTGAAAAAGCCGTAGGGCATCATTTTCAACGCTTGCTCAATATTATCTTCGGACATCTAATCACTCCTGCTGTGTTGAAACTGGTATGGCCGCTTTAATTGTACTAAATCGGTTTCTACAGCGATGCAGCCAGCAGCCCAGCGGACCTCGACAGCATGCTCTCACGAGCATCAGAAGTCCCGCCCAGTTTATCTTGGATCGACCTATAAACTTTGCGGCGGTTGTGTAATCCGGGAGTGCTCATCCAAGCTTAGCCTCCCGACTGGTCCGAGGCAGAGCCCCACCGGCCAACGCAAACCAGTAGCGGTTTCAATTGCGGCTGCTATCCAACCCCATCAGGAGACGAGCATAACCAGACCGAACACAGCCCGGGATCGGCGCGCAAGAGCGCGTCAATTGGGAGAGCCAACCAGAAAGAGTTCCTGCCCGTACCCGCTCTCCGGTACTGAGATCGTGATGGACTGTCCGCGTGTAGCCATCAACCTCCAGTTTCCGGGAGTTATGGGAATGGTAAATAACCCGTCAGAATTCGCGGTGGCAGTGACATAGGCGCCATCGCTGCGCGTGGCGAACACCCCCGCGCCCCCATACGGGTTGCCGGCAATATCCTCAACCCTTCCTGTGAGCTGCATCGTCGTCGCTTCGTAAACGAAGGTCAGATCTTGCGACTGACCCGCTTGGTACACCTGACTTGGATTGCGAAGAATATAACCATTCAACTGGCAGTCTTCATCGACCAGCCGGCTCAAGCAGCCCACGCCCTTGATCGAGACTGTCCAGGGTCCGGGTTGAGAACTCGGCGCGAAGAGGAAAAAACGCCCCTGTTCATCCGAATAATCCGGGTAATCTGTAAGGCCGCCGAGGGCCAGGCTCACTCCGATGCTTTCGACCGGAGTCCCGGTGTCATCCAAAACGCGGCCCTCGATGATCCAGCTGTCAGTCGGCTCCACAACCGCCACGTCGTCCATAGGATCTGTGAGTGATATATCGAGGTAGATGCTGTACATCCAACCCAAATGACCCGCCGGTGCTGATACGACCGACCAACTGCCGCCCGGCGCCTTGCCCAGGATCGTCACCTCTGTGCCGAGCGGGAATGAACCTAGTGCTGGATGGGCGATCGTCGGCCCGGCACGTAAAGTCAGGTTGCTGGAGGAGACGGTCGTCCTGCGCAAGCCCACCTCCGGCATTTGAACGGGAGCTGCCGTCGGGCATTCCGCATCAGTCGGCTCAGGCGTTGGCGGACAGTTCATGACGTCTTCCTGGTTCGGCATTTCCTCGGCGGGGGCTTCGCTGGGTACCGCCGGCTCCGGTGCAGCGGTGACACACGCCACGACCATAAACACCCCGGCGCACATAAGTGCTATCGCTTTGATTTTCATGTGCTTAACTCTCCTCATCTCAGCAACAGGAGCGCTGGATGGACAACCAACAGTCTTTTCGTGCGTCAGTATAGATTGTTTCGACACCCGGGAAAATACGTGTACAATCTGCGCTGAGAAGTTTGAGGTAGCCCGATGACGAATTGGGATCATTGCCAGGATCGGCATGGATGCCGTCGAGAGGGAACTGAACATGGGTCAAATGGATCCCCGCAGCATGCTCGAAGCACAACTTCAGCCCTGGTTCGAATCGCTACAGGATCCAGAGCCCGCCCAACAAGCTGTCCTCCAGCGGTTGTTGTCGATCTACGCCTCCACCGAATACGGCCGCTCTCATGGCGCAGCTGAGATCGGGGACACCGATCAATACCGGCGGCAATTTCCCGTTCGAACGTACGAAGAATTCAAGCCGATCCTCGATGACGTCATGGCCGGGAACACCGCTGCGCTGCTCTCGGAACCACCGGTCGGGTGGGCGATCACGCGCGGCACGACCAAGGGCGAATCAAAATTTATCCCCATGACTGCGACTGATCTACGCATGAGGGTGAGCGCTGGAAGGGCGATGATGAACTTTGTGCTTGCCTCCGGTCGCTATGATCTTTTCCAGGGCGTGAATCTAAACCTGAACTTCCCCTCCCGGGTCGGTTCCATCCAGGCTGGTGACAGGCAGATTGATTACGGTTACAGTTCGGGCATCTACACAAAGTTCGTCTCCGAGCAGACGCCGATCCGCTCGGCCCCCACTCAGGATGAGATCGACGCGCTGGGTGGCGGTAAGACGCAGAAGGACTGGGACGCTCGCTTCGAACTAGCCTATGAAAAATGCAGGCAGCAGTCGGTGACCCTCGTCGGTGGTGTCGCCACCACAGCGCTGACCTTCGGCCGGTATCTTAAGCAAACCCACGGCGTGTATCCAAAAGATCTATGGGCTGTTCAGATCATGACTCTGGGGAGCGTCGCGGGGATTAACTTGCAGTACCAACCGGCACTCCGGGCACTGTATGGTGATGTCGCCATCCGGGAGATCTACGGGGCAACCGAAGGGATGTTCGGTCAGCAGCTGGATGAGAAGCGCGCCTGGTCACCAAATTACGACCTGTTCTTTTTGGAGGTTGAGACGCGCACGGGTATTAAGATGCTCCACGAGATGCGCCCCGGCGAGCAGGGCAGCCTGGTCGTATCAACCCCGATCCTGCCGCGCTACAAGATCGGTGACCGGATCCTTGCAGTTCAGCCACCTTATTACCGCTGTATTGGACGAGATAACTGGTGGACGCCGCTGCGCTATTATTGGAACGAGTTTAACTCTTTTAACTTCGGCCGTTTGTGATCTACGCGTTTCTGCGTACGGCGCGCAGGAGTACGACCAACCCGACCGCGATGATCGCGACCGGTCCGATGATTTCCCATCCATAGACATCATCGAGCCCGACCGCCAGGAAGATCATACCCAGGATTACCTGGCCCGCCACCGGCGCGCTGTATTCCGGGACGACCAGGCGGATCACCACACCAGCCAGCAGGATGACCCCCGCTCCCGCGACCGCTAGTGACCACCCATCAAATGATGCGGGTAATCCCATCGATCGCAGTAGGCCTAGATTCGCGATAAGAAACGCCACCCCGGCCCAGATCAGGATTCCCGCCCAGAGCATCGCGCTCAATGGATCACGGCGGGACTTTTCATCCCAGGATTTTTCGTCCGTGCTCTTCTCGGTGACCTTCTCCTGCTCTTTTTCTTCCCATTTTTCGTCAGTTTGCCTCGAGCTCTGGTCGCTCATTGTTCATCTCCCTTAAAAGCTTCATGCGTGCACACCCGTCGCATCACGCAAAAGAAATCATTCAAGTCACAGCAATATCATAGGCGCAATTTCCCGGACGCTCA
>JASFUN010000246.1:0-4134 GCA_050050255.1 Anaerolineales bacterium
GCGTCGATGCGCTATATGCTAGATTTCAGCATAGTTCTAGTCCTAAGCAGTGGGGTCGCTCTTGGCGGGATGATCGCAGCTAGCCGAACCAATTTCGCCCATTCAATGGTCCTGATTTTCGGTATCCTGACCTGTTTCTGCTCCGTAGTTGTCAGCTTGCTTCTCGCAATCACTGGCTATAATTCACATTTCGAGCACTTAAATCCGCAGCTTTTCGACGCTTTAAGTCGATTTTTTGCATTTTGAGGGAAGATAGGATGACGAACATACTGGTCACAGGCGGGGCAGGATTTATCGGGTCACATGTCGTGAGAGCTTTGCTTGGACAGGGGGAGGATGTCCGCGTGTTCGACGATCTCTCGACGGGTCACAGGGAAAATCTCGCAGGAATTGAAGTTGAGCTTCAGGTTGGCGACCTGCGCGACCTGACCGCACTTCAGGCAGCCGTCAAAGATGTGGAGACAGTCATTCATCTCGGCGCCTATATCTCTGCTCCGGGCTCGGTGGATGAACCGCACACATGTTATGACATCAACATCATGGGAAGCCTGAACCTGCTCTCCGCAGCGCACGACGCTGGTGCGAGGCGGGTGGTCCTGGCCTCTTCGGCGGCCATATACGGTGATGCTGATGAACCCGTGCAGGAATCTCGGAACCCGAGTCCACAATCACCGTACGCTGCTTCCAAGCTGTCCATGGAAGAGACCGCCAGGGTCTTTACACGTGAATACGGCCTGGAAACCGTCTGTCTGCGCTTCTTCAACGTTTTTGGCCCCCGGCAAGACCCGGAATCGCCATATGCGGCAGTCATTCCGCAGTTCATCAATGATCTTGAGACTGGCGCCGGCATTACGATCCTCGGTGATGGGGGGCAGACGCGTGATTTTGTCTTCGTCGAAGACGTCGTTCAGGCGTGTCTGCTGGGCATGAATGCGACCTCAGCCGTGGGCGAATCGATCAATGTGGCCGGTGGTCGTTCTATCACCATCCTTAGATTGGCCGGAATCTTGCAGGGTTTCTATCCAGAAGCGCCTGAGGTAAAATTCGGCGCCCCCAGAGCAGGCGATGTGCGCTTCTCTCAGGCAGAAATCTCTAAGGCCAGAGAAGCGTTGGGATATCGCCCGAAAATCGAACTGGAGGAAGGGCTGCGCCGTACGGTAGAATGGTTCAAGTCAAGCCGGCGCTAAGAGGTGTATGAGACCGCTTTTCCAGGTCCGTAACCGCTATCTTCTGGCTGCGGACATTTTCCTCATCATCACGGCAGTACTGGCAAGCTTTGCCCTGCGCTTGGACGTTGGGCCAGTCTTCACTTTCTACTTGCCATCTGCACTCCAAATGGTCGCCATCGCGATCATCATCAAGCCTGCCATCTACTACTTATTTGGAATGTATCGCCGCTACTGGGTTTACGCCAGTGTGCGCGAATTACGATTGATTTTTATCGCCACGATCACCGCCTCCGCTGCCGTTGGCCTGACGGTAGTCGTCGTGCGGGCGCTGGGTGGTTTTGCTGTAGGCTTCCCCCGTTCAGTCATCGGCATCGATTGGCTGCTCTCGCTTTTCAGCGTTGGCGGCCTGCGCGTGATCATTCGATTGCTGGCTGAGAACGGACAGATAAGCCAGAAGGCGGACAGTTTCCAGCAGAACCGCCGCGTCGTCATCGCCGGCGCGGGTGATGCGGGTGTGCTCGTGTTGCGCGAGATGCAACGCAACCCGCAGCTGAACATGATCCCGGTCGCTTTCGTCGATGACGACCCCGAGAAAAAGGGCATGGAAATTCACGGCGTGAAGGTGATGGGTGGCCTCGCCGACGTCGACGATGTCGTCGCCCGGACATTCGCCGATGAGGTCGTGATCGCCATCCCAACCGCACCTGGCCCTGTCGTCCGCTTGCTCACTGAAGAGTGCCGGGCGAAGGGGATACCCTTCAGGACCATGCCAGGTATCTACGAATTGATCGGTGGCAAAGTCAGCGTCAACCGTCTTCGCGATGTCGACATCTCCGACCTTCTCAGGCGCGAGCCAGCCGAGATCGATGATGAAGCTGTTGGCCGTGCAATCACAGGTCGCCGTGTGATGATCACGGGTGCAGGAGGCTCAATCGGGCTTGAGATCTGTCGCCAGGTAGCCCGATGGAACCCCAATCAATTGATCATCTTGGGTCATGGGGAAAACAGCATCTTCGATGCGTTAATCGAACTTCGGCAGGACTTCCCCGGTCTCTCTATCAATCCGGTCATCGCTGACATCCGGGATGTTGAGCGCGTAAGCGACGTCTTTGACAACCTCCATCCGGAAGTCGTTTTCCATGCTGCCGCGCACAAGCACGTTTCGTTGATGGAAGTCAACGTCGAAGAAGCCGTTACCAATAATGTACTCGGGACCAAGAACGTCGTAGAAGCTGCGATCGCCAGCGGGACGGAACGTTTCGTGTTCATTTCGACGGATAAAGCTGTTCAGCCTTCCAGCGTGATGGGCGCCACGAAACGCGTTGCCGAGATGATCGTTCGGGATGCGGCCCAGCGTACTGGCCGGGCCTTCGTAACCGTTCGATTCGGCAACGTCCTTGGCAGTCGAGGCAGCATTGTCCCGATCTTCAAACACCAGATTGCGCAGGGCGGCCCGATTACCATCACCCATCCCGAGATGAAACGTTTCTTCATGACCATCCCTGAAGCCGTCCACCTGGTGCTTCAATCCGCGAGTATGGGGCAGGGCGGCGATTTGTTCGTGCTTAAGATGGGGGAGCAGATCCGCATCGTCGATCTTGCTGAGGATCTTATTCGGCTGTCCGGGCTTGAACCCGGCAGGGATATTCACATCCAATTCACTGGCATCCGCCCAGGCGAGAAGCTAAGCGAAGCGCTCTGGGATGAAGAGCTGGATTACAGCGACACTCCGCACCCGGACATCGTCCGCGTGGAGACGAATGGGATCATGGCCGGTGTTTCACTCCAGGTGACGATCGATGAATTGATGCGCCTGGCGATGGAAGGTGACGGACAGGCGATCGTCGGCTTGCTGGATGAGCGTGTCCCCGGCAGCATGCTCCGTCATTCCCCCCCACCGGATCTAACGACGGTTATCTAAGTCCAAACCCTGGCATTCCAACAAACTAAACAGATACTGGAATAGGAAGAGGGAATTGCCTCGTTTCCTGTCAGCCCGGTATGTGGGAACTGGTGAGACGGAGGATTTATCCGCCGCTATGCCTCAGGGGCTAACGTAGAGGTCGCAGTCGGGGGTGGTGGAGGCGTCGTCTCGACAGGCGTGTTCGTCGCGGTCGGGATGGGCGTCGTCGTTATCGTGCTTGTAGACGTGCTTGAAGGAGCCAGTGTGGATGTTGGTGAAGGTGTCCAGGTTGGAGTGAGCGTTTTGGTAGGCGTCAAGGAGGGTGTCAACGACGGAGTCATCGACGGCGGCACAAACGGAGTCCAGGTCGTTGTAGGGGTAAGCGTCTGAGTTGGTGTGCTGCTGGGCGGCAAGGTGGTCTGGATCGCGATGAAGGTCACGGTGGGCTCACGGGTTTCTGTGATTGTGGGCGTTGGGGTCGCGGTCGGTGCTCGCTGGATTGCGATCCAACCTGCGCAGTAGCAAGGCAAGGTGAGCAGTATCACCCCCACTAAAAGGATGTATAAGCGGCGCCGGCCGCTCCAAATTTCACGCAGAGCTTCCACGACGCTGAGATCATATCAGTGATGTCAGTCACCAGCAAGAACCCGGTCATCCCTGGGCGGATACTGAACCAAAAACTCTTTGGGGATGTATTTTCAAATGTGAGCGGGTCTGCCCGCTGCCTGGCACTTAAATCCTGAAAGAGCGATTAGAATCTCCACATGAATTCCAACCTTATACCTGCCTGGTAGAAGATGTCCATGAAGAGAACCAGACCCTCGCTTGATTGGTTCGTATTGATCCTCGTGCTGCTCATGAACCTCGTCGCAGCCTGGGCACTGAACGCCACCGATTGGGCTGATTATCTCGAGTTGATCCCACTAATCAGCTTTGTGGCCGTATGGGCTGGAGCAGCACTAGCCCGCAGCCTTTTCCCCGGTTGGTTTGCAGCGCTGCTCGCTGCGATCTATGGTTTGTTCATCATCGGTTGGCAGATGGGATCGACCTTCGATCCTGCGC
>JASFUN010000247.1:0-4123 GCA_050050255.1 Anaerolineales bacterium
CGCTGAGGACTGCAAGGTTGTCGATCTGCGTGGCTCAGCCAGTGGAGCCCTGCCGGCAGAGAGCTCGTATCCAATTTGCTTGCGGGTGGAAAGCTCTCTCAAGGCTCTCCAAACTGTGGCAAAGCACTGGCGTGCCAAATTCGACCTGCGTGTCATCGGGATCACCGGCAGCGTCGGCAAATCTACGACGAAAGAGTTGGCTGCAGATGTGCTCAGTGAGAAGTACAAGACAATCCGCAGTCCTGGAAATATGAACAATGAAATCGGTCTGCCGCTGAGCTTGTTGGGGCTGACCTCGAAGCACGAACGAGCGGTTTTAGAAATGGGTTTCTATGTCCCCGGGGAGATCGCAACCTTGTGTGATATTGCCGCACCGCAGGTCGGCGTGGTGACGAACATCAGTGAGGTGCACCTCGAACGGGCTGGAAGCATGCAGGCTATCGTCCAGGGCAAGGGTGAATTGGTTGAGGCTTTACCTCCGGAACCTGAAGGGGTTGCCATCTTGAACTTTGACGATGAGCGCGTGCGCAGCTTTGCAGAACGGACCCGGGCCCGGGTTTTCTATTACGGTCTTTCACCGGAAGCCGATCTCTGGGTCAGCGAGATCGAAGGCCTGGGATTAGATGGTATCCGCTGCTTGATCCATTTCGATGGTGAAGACCTGCATGTCCGCGTTCCACTCCTCGGCCGGCACTCGGTGCACACGGTCATGCGCGCTGCTGCGGTCGGGTTGATCGAGGGGTTGGACTGGGGAGAAATCGTGCGTGGCTTGCAGAACCCGCGCTCCCAGCTTCGCTTGGTGACTGTTCACGGGCCGGGTGGGGCGATCATTTTGGACGATACATATAATGCCGCGCCCCCGTCTGTGTTGGCGGCGTTGAACTTATTGGAGGATCTAGACGGTCGCAAATGGGCTGTGCTTGGAGATATGCTCGAACTCGGTGATTACGAGGAGACTGGCCACCGCCGTGTTGGCGCGCGAGCAGCGGAGATCGCCGATGTGCTTGTGACTGTAGGTGAGCGTGCTCGCTGGATTGCAGAGGAAGCGATTGCTTCAGGCTTGCCAGGCGAGAAAGTCGCCGCGCTGGATTCCAGTGATCAGGCGATAGAGTTTTTAACGGACCGCATCGATGCAGGCGATATCGTGCTGGTGAAGGGTTCGCGCGCAGTCGAGTTGGATCGTGTCGTCTCCGCCCTGGAGCGTGCCGAATGACCCAGACCGCGATGGCGCTCTCCCTGGGAGGCATCACCTTCCTGCTTACGGTCATCTGGGGCGGGCCATTGATCCGCATCATGCGCATGCTCAAGATCGGGGAGCAAATACGGATCGAAGGGCCACAGCGCCACTTCACGAAACTCGGCACCCCGACGATGGGTGGATGGCTTTTTATCATCCCCATTTTGATGGTGACGGGTGTGCTGAACCTTGTCTCGATCCTGAGCGAACTGAATGTATTCGGTAACTCGATCCTGCTGCCTTTGCTCACGATGATCCTCTTTGCAGGTGTTGGTGCGCTTGACGACTGGCTTGGCATCCGAAGGCCGCGCGGGATCGGAGGTTTGAGGGCTCGCTGGAAATTCCTGCTGCAGACCATTCTGGCCATCGGGATCGCCTTTATTTTGAAATATGGTTTGCAGCCGCCCGAGCTCATACTGCCAAACGTGCCCGAGGTGATCGATCTGGGAGTCTGGTACGTGCCAATCGCTGTCATCTGGATCGTGGGATGGAGCAACGCCGTGAACATCACGGACGGTCTCGATGGCCTGGCGGGCTTGATATCTGCGACTGCGTTTGCAGCCTATGGCGCAATCGCAATGCTGCAGGGACAGGTCTTCCTGGTGCGGTTTTGTTTTACGGTCGTAGGCGCTTTGTTCGCGTTCCTTTGGTACAACGCGCACCCGGCAGAGCTGTTCATGGGCGACACGGGATCTATACCGCTGGGCGCGACGTTAGGGGTCGTGGCATTGATGACCGGTCACTGGATTTTGCTGCCGATCATCGCCATTATCCCGTTCAGCGAAACTCTGAGCGTGATCCTGCAGGTTGCTTATTTCAAAATCACGAACGGTCGACGTTTATTCAAGATGGCGCCGTTGAAACACCATTTCGAATTGAGTGGGTGGAGTGAAACTCAGATTGTTCAACGTTTCTGGCTCGTTGCGCTGCTCTCCGGGATGTTCGGGGTGGCGCTCGCATTGATCTAAGGAGGGAATGATGGAAATCGGAATGCTGTGGTTTGATGATGGACCAAATTCTTTGAAGGACAAGGTCAGCCAGGCTGTGGCCTTCTACGAACAGAAGTTCGGCGAGAAACCGACGCACTGCCTCGTTCATCCGAACACTTTGAACGGCGGTGAAGGTGATGTCGCTGGCGTGACTGTTCGCAAGGCGCGCAATGTCATGCCGAATCACTACTGGATAGGCATAGAGGAGATTCCGGCTGAGAAGAAGTCCAGCCGGGTGCGCACACGCGCCGCAGAGACGATGATGCAGGGTAAAGCAGCCTGAGGCATCGGGATAGCTGGCGGACGCTGTGAGGGATTGGCGCGGGCGGCGGGCTGCCGTCCTCGGTCTGGCCCGGCAGGGCAAAGCGCTCGCCCGCTTCCTGGAAAGCCACGGGGCAGAGGTGGTGCTCAGCGATATTAAGCCCGCCTCGGAACTGCAATCCGAACTTGAGGAGCTGGAAGATTTGTCATTGAAGTACGCACTTGGCGGTCACCCTGAAACGATACTTGAAGGGACAGACACTCTGTTCCTCTCTGGTGGCGTACCTGCGGATCTTGAGATCGTAGACAAAGCTCGCAAGGCGGGGATTGCTATCGCCAACGACGCCCAGCTGTTCCTTGAACTGGCTCCCGCGAAAGTAATCGGTATCACGGGGTCAGCCGGGAAGACGACGACGACCTCACTGGTTGCGGAGATAGCACGAGCCGGCCTGGAGAACAGCGGACGCAAGGTTTGGCTGGGCGGGAACATTGGCTTCCCCCTGATCAACTCACTGGACGAGATGCAAGAAGGCGACATCGCAGTCATGGAGCTTTCATCGTTCCAATTGGAAGTGATGACACGCAGCCCTGAAATTGCGGCGTTACTCAATTTGACCCCCGATCATTTAGATCGTCACGGTGATATGCAGAGTTATCGTGCCGCAAAAGCGAGAATCCTCGAGTTCCAGACCAAAGAAGACGCTGCGCTCTTGAACTGCTCAAACCCGATGACCTGGGAGATGCGGTCGCTTGTCCAGGGCCAGCTCTACGCGTTTGGCCAGGATCTTCCTGAAGGGATAGAAGGTGGATTCTTCCAGGCGGACAAGCTCAAGCTGCGTTTGGGCGGCCAGGAACTCACCGTTTGCTCGAAAGCGGACATACGCATGCCCGGCCGCCACAACCAATTAAATGTCCTGGCCGCAAGCGTACTCTGTGCAATCGCCGAGCTGCCCGTAGAGGGGATTCAAGAAGCGGTTCGAAGGTTCCGGGGGGTACCGCACAGGCTCGAGCACGTGCGCAATGTGGGCGGGGTCGATTGGTACAACGACTCGATCGCTACCACCCCCGATCGTGCCTCGGCAGCGATCGAAGCCTTCGACGCTCCCATCGTTCTGCTCGCGGGTGGACGGGATAAAGACCTTGATTGGGGAAGATTCTCAGGCGTGGTGAAGGACCGGGTTAAAGTGATCATCCTGTTCGGTGAAGCGGCTGGGAAAATAGAACGTGCTTTATCTCTAGAGGAGCTTGAGGGCACGGGATTGGTCGTCAAGCGAGCCGGAAATCTCCAGTCTGCCGTCGAAGCGGCGGCGTCTATCGCTCAAGCGGGCGACATCGTGCTGCTATCTCCCGGCGCAACTAGCTTTGATGAATTTGAAAATTACGAAGTGCGCGGCGAAGAATTTCGTCGATTGGTAGAGGCAATTTGATGCAGACGACGACACAGTCCAAGATGACGATCCTGCGGAAGTACACCATGGGTTTCGACCCTCTGGTGATCCTGCTCACAGCGGGAATGTTGATTTTTGGCCTGGTGATGGTCTATTCGGCAAGTTGGGATGTCTCCTGGCGCTTATACGGGGATCCCAACACGATCTTCCAGAAGCAGATCACCAACGCGGTGCTTGGAGTTGGTGCG
>JASFUN010000248.1:0-4103 GCA_050050255.1 Anaerolineales bacterium
TGATCTGCCGGATCGCGATTGGCAGGGCAGCGTCCCTTGAAAGATCACGTGCGGAGATGCCTCCGGGTTCAACCGGGACCTTTGGCGTTTCTCGGCTCACACGTAGGTTCCTAAACAAGGCCGCTGCCCTCTAACTTTCCTTCTGTCTCAAGAAACTGGCTGGCATCTGAGCCAGCCGGTTCGAGTTCCGATCTGGCTTCGGCGATTGCCTCGTCGAGAGAAAGCGATTTGCCCTTCTCCACCTGGCGGACGAGTTCGTCATCCGATAACGCCTCGAAGGCAGCAGACATGCTCTGATCTAACTTTTGCTGTTCAGCTTCCGAACGGGGTGCACCGATGCGTGCACGATGGGCCTCCGCCGCCGAAACCAAACGGATAGCCATGCCAGCCCGGGACCGAAGGCTCACCCACCTGCCGATGTCCTCCAGCAGATAAGCCAAACCCCACAGATCACCCAGTTCCTGGTTGGTCCGCAGACTTTCAAGGTACATCTGCGCCGCATTCTGTAGGTCACCGCGGGCGATGAGCACGTTGGCGAGGTTGTTCAGGCAGTTAGCGATGGCCCAGCGATCGCCCACCTCCCGCTGCAAGAGCAGAGATTCTTCGAGGTAGATTTGGGCTTGCGGCAGGTCATCGAGGTCAGCAGACAGGTTCCCCAAATTGTTGAGCGAAATTGCGATGAGGCGCCGATCACCCAGCTCCCTACGAATAGCAAGAGCTCTTTGCTGGTAATCTGATGCTTCCTCGTAGTCCCCTTCCATGCGAGCTACAACACCCATGTTGTTGAGCAGATTGGCGATGTTCTCATCGTCACCAAGTTCTTGGCGGACTTCAAGGCTCCTTTCATAGCGCTGCCTGGCTGTCTCGTAATCACCCTGCTGCGCAGCGAGGGTGCCCTGATAATGGAGCACCTGCCCGATCCCGGCGCGATCATCTACATCAGAAAATGCCTGGGTGGCGAGGTCCCACGAATGTATCGCATCATCGTAAAGACCTTGTTTGCGGAAGAATTCACCCAGTTCAGCCCGGAAATGCGCCTGCCCGGCTACGCTTCCCGAAGCGCGCGCCATTTCAATCGCCTGGGCGTAGTATTCTTCGGCTTGATCCCACTCCCCCATGACCTCTTTGATGCGCGCTAGATCCCCAAGCACCTCAATTTTCTCATCCCCATCCAGCAGCTCGAGGACGTTCTTGTAGTAATCAACGGCAGCTTTATTGGCGTAGCGTGCTTGTGCCGATTGACCTGCTAGCAGCAGATATTTGCGCTTTTTTCCATCGTTATCACTTAATCCATAATGATGGGCGAGAAAGTCCAGATACTGATCGAGCGTGTTCTGGTAAGCCCTTTCGATAAAACGTCCGAGCTTCTCATGCAGCTCGGATCTCATCGCAAAGGGGAGGCTGTCGTAAGCCACCTCATGGGTGACGATGTGTTTGAAAAGGTAGGTGACCTCCGGTTCAAGCGTCTCAAACTGGGTTAGTTGTACATGGTTCAGGACCTCCAGATCGCGACGGATTTGTCGGGAAGGGAGAGCATCCCTGAACGCTCCGATCAACCATTTTTCACGAAATATGCGGCCGATGATGCTTGCTAAGCGAAGCGTGATGCGCTGGTTCTCTTCAAGCTGATCGATACGACTGAGGATCAGGCTGGCGAGGGAGGAAGGCAAGGCGACATCGTCGAGCGCGCCGCTGTCCCGGGGGTCAAGGTTGCGATCCTTCAGATAATTTAAAAGCTCCTCAACGTAAAACGGATTTCCCTGTGCTTTTCCGGCAACCTTATCCACGACTTCCTGGGGCATATGCATGCCTTCACCATAGAGCTGACCCACTTTCAGATCCAAAAGCGCCCGCGTGTCCTCATACTTGAATTCATCCAGTCTGATTTCATCGAAATGAGCGAGTTCTCCCAGGCCTAGTTCATCGGCGACCCCGGGATCTTCATCCCGATAGGTCAGCAGGATCAGGATCGGAAGATCCGTGATAGCCCGAGAGAGGGCTTTGAGCAGATCCGCAGAAAGCGTGTCAATCCATTGGGTATCGTCAAGAAAAAGCAGAATTGGATCTGACTGCGCCTTTGCCCGCAGCAAGGAAATCAGCAGCGCTTCAAGGGAGGATTTGCGCAGTTTGGCATCGAAACCGGAGGTGAGTTCATTCTCCTCGATCGGAAGGTTAAGCACCGTGCCCAACAAAGGAAGGCGTGGGAGGTAGCCAGGGTTTACCGCCTGGATCTCCGCTTCGAGCCGGGCCAGGTTCTCAGCAGTGCCAGCTGCGTCATCTACGCCAAGGATCGAGCGCCAGATCGAGCGCCAGACAAGATAGCTTGACTGTTTCCCGAATGACGGGCACTCCCCGGAATATACGCTGAAGCCCTTCTCATACGCCTTCTCGATCAACTCGAATGAGAGGCGCGTCTTGCCCATCCCTGCCGGTGCGGTCACCCCCACAACATGTCCCTGGCGTCCCATCGCCAGGTTTAATACTTGTATCAGGTAGGACAATTCCTCACGCCGGCCAACCATCGGAAGTTCATAGCGCGAGTGCCTGGGCTGCGCGGCTGCCTCCAGGTTCTGTTCAGGTTGGAAGATGCGGATAACCCCCTGCTTTCCTTTAGCCTGGACGCCCGGTAAAGCCTGCCAATCGAGCTTTGCATGAGACAACTTCACCGCAGATTCGCTGACGAGGACCTGGCCCGGATTAGCTGCTTGCATCAGCCGGGCAGCGACGTTAACTTCGTCGCCAAGGACGCCGTATGTTCGCCGTTTATCGCTGCCATAAGCCCCCGTCCGCATCAACCCCTGGCTTATTCCTATCTGCACCGGGCCAACGTACTGAGGGGAGACCTCCTGGATTTCGAGCGCGACTGCAATCGCCCGGTCTACGTCATCCTCGTGCGCGATTGGTGCCCCGAAGGCAGCGTAAGCATAGCTGCCCTTATCGCCCATCGTCAGCTGGATTAACGTCCCCCCATAGCTCTGGATGATCTCTTGGATAATGCGAATATAACGGTCCAGCTGTTCCGGTGCGTCCTCCTGGAGATCAAACTGCAGGCCGCCGAAGCGGAAGAAGAGCGCCACTGCAGGCCGCAGTTCGGCAAGAAACTCGCCTCGACCACTTTTAAGGCGTGCATAAATTTCGGACTGCACCCAGGGCTTGAGATCTGCTTCCGAGAGTTGATCGGTCCAGGGATCTATGACCGCATCTCCTGCTGGCGGCTGCCTCTCCTGCGTGATCACGGCCCAACGGGTGCCTGAGTCCGCTTCCACGCGCTCATCGACAATTCGGAGCAGATCGACAAATTTTTCGGCCATTGAGAAAGGTACGATGATCTCCCCGCGCTCCGCTTGATGTTCAGCCAGAGCCAACTCATCCAGGACTGAGCCTGCCAGGACATCAAAGAGCTGGATCTGGGGGTCACCAACCACGAAGCGCCGTGCGCTGCCAGTTGTGACTGCGACTTTAATTGCCAGTTCAACTTTGGTGCCCGCCGGGGTCTCGACATCGTGGAAAGCGCGCATAGCGTCTTGCATCGCTTGAGCGCAGGCGATCGCCAAAGATCCGTCGTCAGCCTCGATCCAACAAGTGATCGCGTCCCCGCTAAAACCAATCACGCTGCCACCGTACTCGTGCAGCGTTTGGATAAGACCCTCATAAATCAGGTTGAGCTCGCGAGTGACTTCTTCCGCCCCCCTCCGCCGTCCGAGCTCGGCGACCAGCGCTTCGGCCAGCGCGGTAGAGCCCGAGATGTCCGCGAACAGGGCGGCGCCGACCGCCTTTCGTGGTCTTAACGCCTGAGCGTGGATCGCGCCGCGCCGATCCCGAGCTACATAGGCTGCCAATGCGGAAGCAACCGTTTGATGTTTAAGTTCCTGCACTGTCATCGTGGACATTGATCCATTTTGGGTGTGCGTTATGGAGGGCGGAATCCCTCTAAACTCAAACAACCGCTGCAGCTCTGGGTAGCCGATCAGCCCCCCTCACCCAGAGTTGACGGTTGTTCGCCTGATAATTTCAAATCTTACCTTATTTATCTTGATTTTGAAAGCTGTAAACCAGTCGACCTGGAAATTCCTACCGCAACGCGGGTCTTTAATCAGCTCGTC
>JASFUN010000249.1:0-4094 GCA_050050255.1 Anaerolineales bacterium
CAGCCGCGAACCGGAAGCTGCCACCTTCTATTTCGTTCGCGATGCGTTTGGCGGCGACCATTCCTGTCACCGTCATGGCTGCGATTTGATCGGTTGAAATGACCGGCTGTGGTGGGACACAGGCAATTAAAAGTCCATCGTTGTCGATAATCGCAGCCCACATTGGATCCGGCAGCTCAGCGGCAAGCTCCAGGAGCAGCCGCTCCAATTCCGATTCTCTAGTCACCATCAAAAACCCCGTTTAATCCCGCTTGTTCCTGCATGTAGCCTATCCCTCTTCCGTCTGCATGGCAAGAGACATTCTATCTCACCCCGACATCGGCATTATCCCGACTGTCAACCGGTATGATCACGCGACGTTTGGCTGAGGTTCTTTATTGGGATACAATCGCGGGCGATGGAGCGAATCCCATACACACGTCGAACCGGATTTATCACACTTGCCGGCCTTGCGCTGAGCGCCGGCCTTTACGCGATCCTGTACAGCCGCGCCGGGGAAACCTCACTACAGGGACCTTTCTTCACCTTCGTCTGGATCACCGCTTCGATCGCCCTGCTTGGCCTGCTTGCATTGAGCTTAGAGATCCTGCGCTACGGCGCCTCGACCACTCGAGATTGGCTGGGGATGTTCGTGCGTTTTGTCATCCTCGCTGGTTGGCTCAGCGCGCATTTTATCTTCTTGCGCGCTCCCGAGGGCCAGGGGCTTTATAGGACCTTGTTAATCGATCTGGATCTAGGCCTGCTTGTCACCCTTGGCATGATCGCTATCACGGCACAATTTGTCTTGCCAGTTGGAAACACAGCGGATCGATTGGCGGCCATCCGCCGACTGATCGGCCATGCTCTTGGGGAACGCGGCCCGGTCATGTACATCCGTGAAGGTCAAGCCATCGAGGCGCACGGTGAGAGTGAACGCGTCGGACCTGGCGTGTTCCTGGTGGATCAGGCCAGCGCCGTCGTCTTCCGAACTGACACGTCATTCACGCGGGCTGCCGGACCTGGTGTCATCTTCACGAGGCCCGGTGAGAGACTCGCCGAGGCACTTGACCTGCGGCGGCAAGAACGCCGCCTGACCGGCGAACCAGACACGAGTGATGATGGGGCATCCAGGCAGGATCAACCGGAACGCTCTCGAGCCATCACGCGCGATGGCATCCCGGTCAGCGCTGAACTGGTCGTTCAATTCATGCTCGACCCGGGTCATGAAGCCGAGCCGCGCGAGGGCCGCAACCCCGAGAAACCTCCATTCGAATTCCACCGCCCATCAGTGGAGAAGGCTGTTTACGGCCATGTGTTCAGCGAATTCGACGACGTCCCCTGGGCAGAACTCCCTCTGCGTGTGGCCCTCGATCTGTGGCGCGAAGAGATCAAGCGCTGGAGTCTGGATGACTTGCTCGAACACGATGGCCAGCAGCATGCGCTGGGCCAGATACGATCTTCGATTCTCTCGAAATTAAAGCCAGCCGAGGATCCAACCGATGCAGATATCGAGCAGGATGCCCATCGGGAAGCCGCCATCATCCGATCGCGCGGCATCCGCATCCTTGATGTGCATCTGCATAGCCTGCGTGTGCCGCCTGAAATTCAAGCCGAACGCCAGCTTCAGTGGCGGGAGCGTTGGTCCGGCGCGGTGCAAGATGAACTAGCCGACGCCACCGAACAAGTCGAACGCTATCGTCAGCAGGGCTTGACGGAAGCAAATAGACAGCTGCTCGACAACATAACTGCTTCGCTAGATGAACTGCTCGCTGCCGGACAACACCCGGCCCGCAGGGACAGCCTAAATCTAATCATCGCTGACACTATCCGCATGCTCAACCAGGAGGATCTCCACCCTGAATCGAGGACGATCGCATCCCAGCTCCAGGACATCATCGAGACGCTGAGCAGCATGGATGCGAACTGCCAGGAGCCGGAGCGGTAAACATATGCAAACCTGGTCTTCCGATCCACTCGATGAATTCATAAGCTCTCTACGCCAGACCATCCGAGAGCTGCTGCTCGGTCGCGATACGACCGCCGCTGTTGTGCGCTTCCTCATCTGGGGTGCATTTGTAGCCTTCTATTGGCTTGCGCTGGTGGTGCGCTTTGACTTCCCCGGGGAACTACCCGCTGCATGGGTTCAGGACTTGCCACCAGCGGTTTTTGTCTTCTTCAACATCATCGCCACATTTCTACACCCTGAGGTCTTGCTGCATTTGCTGCCGGTCATCGTCGGCTCCATCGCGGGCATCTTTCTGGGCGGGATTTACATCAGCGATCTATTCGAGCTTGAATCGATATGGATCGGCATAAAGTACCTGCTTGGCGCTCTCTTCGGACTGAGCTACCCACGCCTGCGGATCGACCGCGGGGATGTGGACACGCTTCATCCCTCCAATCCGATCAAGCGCATCGGCGGACCAGGCTACATACAGACCCATTTAGGATATGCAGCTGTCTTTGAGGATCGCACGGGCAAACCGCGAGTCTATGCCCTCAGCGGGGTCGAAGGTGGACCAGAGAGCCAGAACGGCGACGGCAGCCGATCAAAACAGCGCAAACAATCCACCTACTTCATCGAGGGCTTCGAGCAGCTGCGGGACGTGATCGACCTGCGTGACCGCCTGACCAGGGTTGATGCGATTCGCACCGAGACACTCGACGGCGTTGAGATGATCGCCCGTGATGCACAAATGCTTTTCCGAGTATACGCAGACATCGACGAACGCAGCCTGGAGGATCCGTACCCATACAGTGAGGAAAGCCTGCGCCGGTTGGTCTATGGCCGCGCCGTCACGGAATCCGGTCTACCCGCTCCCGAAGAAGTGCTTAAACGGACGCTCGAGGGAGAGCTGCAATCGTTTGTATCCCGCTATACGCTCGAGGAATTTCTCTCGATGCAAGCCGGCGATGAGGGCGTGGGATTTTCTGAACCAGGACGTCCAGCGATGCGCACGCCGGTCGATCAGCAGTTCCAGATTGCCCGTCGTGAACTGACCGAACGATTCCACACACCTGAACTCAAGTCGCGCCTAAAAGATCGCGGCCTCGCCCTGGCCTGGGTGGGTGTTGGGGCCTGGGAAATCGGTGGCGCGGATCCAATACGGGATGATGCGTATGTCGCACCCGGTCAGACGCTGCTAGATACATGGCGCAGCTACCAGCGCCTTCAGCTTTACCGCTCAGCTGATTTCTTACAACGCCAGCGCGTCATTCGCTTCCAGGATCGCATCACGGAAGTACCGCGCACATGGCTCCAGGTCTGGCAATCGGGTGAGCTGCCGCGCGAGCACCGCTGCTACGAGCTGCTCACGGTCCTGCGGAAACAGCTCAACTCGTTGAAGCGATCGAATGAGTCCCAAGCAGCTGACCATGCCCAGTCCCTGCGGCGGATCCTGGAACATCTGGAAACCCTCATTCAGCCGGATGTGCTTGGAGGCTGACACGCATGACCGAATTCGAAGCGCGCGAAGGACCTTTCCTGGTCATCGGCTCAGCTGGCCTGGACGTGGTTGTGCGCGCCCGCGATGAGCTGCGCAGTGGGACCTCCAACCCGGGCGAATTCCGGGTGTCACCCGGTGGCGTAGCTCGCAATGTGGCCGAAAATCTCGCCAGGTTAGGCGAAGAGGTCATCCTGCTGACTGCGCTGGGAGACGACGATCAGGGAAAGCAGGTGCTCGGCGCAACGGAGATCTGTGGTGTTGATGTAACCAACGTTGTCCAGACCCCTGACTATCCGACAGGAAGCTACCTGGCGATCCTGGACTCGCGTGGTCGCATGCACCTGGGCATGGATGATATGAGCGTGATCTCCTGCCTGACCCCGGAGCACATCCAAGCGAATGCGCATCTCTTCGACAGCGCCGCAGCGGTCTTCCTGGATGCAAACCTGAGCGGGGGTACTTTGAGTGCCGCGATCGCGATGGCTTCCGCTCAAGGCGTGCCCGTTGCAGCCGACCCCACCTCTGCCAACCTGGCGACTAAATTCTGCGACTTCCTTGATCAGCTCTGGCTCGTCGTCCCGAATGAAAGCGAAGCCGAGGTGCTCTGCCCTCAACCGGTTACGCATGCCGATCGCGATCAGGTGATCGATGCAGCACGCCATTTGGTCT
>JASFUN010000250.1:0-4086 GCA_050050255.1 Anaerolineales bacterium
ATGGTTGATTACATCACGCCCCTGGCGCCGTTGGGCAGGTAACTGCCGACAGCCTGCAGGAGCTCCTCGAGTGAGAACGGCTTGGCAATGAATCCGCTCGCCCCGGCCTTCAGCGCAGCCTGCTTATCCGCTTCCTGGGCTTTGGCGCTGACGACGTGGATAGGTAGGTCATCCTGTTCAGAGTGTTCTCGCAGCCATTTTAATAATGTAAGCCCGTCAATTTCGGGCATCATGACATCAAGAAGGATCAAGTTGGGTTTGGCTTGTTGGAAAATTTCCAACGCTTCGCCCGCATTTCCCGCGATCACAACCTCGAACCCGTGCTTCTTCAGAGCCTCCCCGATAACCCTTGCGTAAGCGACCTCATCATCGATCAGGAGAACAAGCGGTTTGCTCATATTTTGCCCTCACAAGAATATATGTCCAGCCCATTCAGGATAACGGATATTTTTAGAGTTTGTTTCATATCCAGGATGGGACGCTGTTCCTACTATAAATGCATATTGGTCTGCCGTTCCTTGCGTTCCCCTTACGAAAAAACCCCCTGCAAATGCAGGGGGCAGGAGTCAGTCGGCAGCCGCTTCGACAGGTTTGGCCTGAGCCTCAGCCATCGGTGTTACCGCTCGCCAGAACCCGATAAACATGATGATCGCGCCCAACAGTTCGCTGATGTACAGCGCACCGCTTACCCCCATGCGGCTGAAAGTACCACCGAATGCGGGGAGCGTGGCACCTGTGGCGATCAGCAGGTTTCCGATCGTGCGGTGTAGTAAGACACGTTTCCTCCAGAACAGCCATGCGGAGTAAGCGGCACCACCTACGAGCGTGATCGTTCCGTATATGTTGAAGAAGGGGGTCAGGGAGCGAACACCTGACGAGGTAATTGCATGACCGCTCATCTCGCTCCCGGTGTGGAGGCTGCTGGTCATGAGCGAGGGATCGAGGTCTGCGGTGAAGACCCGAGCGGCGCCATAGATCGACCCTAAAAATAATAGGATCATGAAGACATGTGCCCAGCGACGCTTGGCGAGCAAGTACACAGTGCCCTGACCGAGCCAGGCGGCGACCAGGATCGCCCCGAATAAGTACCACAGCCTGAAGATAAATGGGTTCCAACCGAATAGCCCGTAATATCCTTCGGCGAATCCCCCGATGCCGTAGAACAGCATGCCGATCCCCCAGAGCAGCAGGTGCAGCCCCCTGCGTGCAAAATAACGTTTGAGTACGAAAAATGCAAAAACAAAGCTGATTAAGCTCGACGCCAAAGGCAAGACTGTGTTGGTAAATTCCACTTTAAACCCTCCCATAGGAATTACAAGGGATCCAATATTTGCTCTAGATAAAGCCCAGGGCGACCAGCGAGGCGATGATGATGAGCCCGACAATCAACAGCACGATGACAGCGACGAGAACCGGGACGGCACGGTCCCAGAAAGGAGGATATTCTCTCTTCTCGCGTTTCCCCCGCTTCTTAACGCCTGAGCCCAAGGCTACACTCCCGATATGTGAAATATTGCGCAGATGGCCCAAGTTTAACCGATGCGCTCTGTAAATACGGGCCCGCAGTGAAAGTCTAATGGAATATTAATTTCTGCTGATCGCTACCCTCCCAACGAGAAAGCCGGCAGAGAGCTACCTCTCTGCCGGCTATCCAGACAATACGATGCAAGGTCACTCTTCGGGAGGAACTTCGTCTGTTTTGCCTTCGGGCGATCGGGTCATCAATTGCCGGCCAAGGATCAACGCGCCCGCCAGGATGATCAAGATCGGAACCACATATTGGAACAGATTCCCGGTCATCAGGAATATGACTCCCATCAAACCCATGACGCCGCCCGGGATGAGCGACCACCACTTGGATGTGTCATTCAGATACACGACGAAAAACGGCAGTGCAATGCTCAGAAATACATAGGCCGGGATGATGGTGTCCCGGAGCACACGCGCGTCGATCAGCCCGACCATTATGCCGATATCCAACATCACGTAGGCAGGAATTAGCGCCCACCAGTTCTCACGGTTGCGAAAATATACATACAAGAATGGGAGCCCGATACCGCCGAGTACGAATGTCGCCGTCCATGCATCCTCCAGCAATCCTAGCTCGATCAACACGAGCATGCCGGCGATGAGCAGTAAGACGTAGCTCGGGATCAGCGGCCACCACTGTGAACGATCAAGGAAATAGACCAACAAAAACGGAACGGCAATCAAGCCGAGGATGATCGCGCCGAGATAAGAACCGCTCAAGATTTCTAATTCGACTGCTGCGAGGAAGACCGCCAGGGAAACCAGGATGTACGCCGGAATAAGAGGCCACCATTCGGAGGTGTCGCTCAGATAAACGGCGAACACAGCAATCCCTAGAATTCCCAACGCCCCTACCCATACCCACAAACTTATGTCCAGGATCGAATCCAGGAGGCCAAGCACACCAAATACAATCAGGAGACCACCCCAAATAACGCCTTGCTTCGTTGATGAATCCTTAAACATGGTTTTCTCCTCCTTTAAGAAGATCGCTCCCACGATACTATACGCAGAACGGCCTTAGAAGTTTTGCTGGACCGAAACACGTTCGCAGTTTGCTGATTCGTACGCTCGCACCAATATCCTTGCACCCCACCGACAGTGACGACTGGATCGCGCTTACAGGTTGAATCGAAAATAAACCAGGTCACCATCCTGAATTACGTACTCTTTGCCTTCGACGCGCATCTTACCGGCTTCTCGGACGGCTGAGATGCTGCCATACTGCATGAACACCTCGAAAGGTATAACTTCCGCCTTGATAAATCCACGTTCAAAATCTGTATGGATCTTACCCGCCGCGGCCGGCGCTTTCTCACCTCTTGAAACCGTCCATGCACGCACCTCATTTTCATTCATTGTAAAAAAACTGATCAAGCCCAGGCGTTCATAGCTCGCGTGTATGACCTTTTCCAACCCGCCTTCTTCCACGCCCGCCAGCTCGAGCAATTCCTGCTGCTCCCCCGGGGGCAAATCAATAAGTTCTTCTTCCAATTTGGCGCAGATCTTCATCAGTTCAGCACCCTGCTCCTCCGCGACCTGGGCTATGGCCCTTTCACAGGCGGTCTCCTGCTCGAGACCGGTCTCATCCACATTCGCGACATAGATCAACGGCTTCCCGGTCAGGAAGCGCATCTCGTTGACCAGTTGATGGAAAACAGCCTTCTCTCTTTGGGGATGCGCGGAGATCATCTCGCCCGAATCGAGATGGGAATACAAACTCTGCGCCATTTCCTGGAGCGGAAGGTAGGTCTTTCGATCACCCTTCACCTGGCTTTCCAATCGCTCCAACTTGCGCTCGAGCTGCTGAAGATCAGCAAGCATTAACTCGGTATTCACCACCGCGATGTCTTCGAGCGGATCCGGATTTTCGGAAACATGGGCTACATTTGGGTCGTCGAAACACCTGACGATGTGGACGATCAAGTCGACATCTCGGATGTTTGCAAGGAACTGGTTTCCCAGGCCTTCACCCCTGCTGGCCCCCTCCACCAGGCCGGCGATATCGACAAACTCAATTGTGGCGTAAATCGATTGGGGTCTGCCGGCCAGCTCTTGGATGGCGGTCAAGCGGTCGTCCGGGACGGGCACGATGGCACGATTGGGTTCGATCGTACAAAACGGATAGCTGGCGACCTCAGCGTTCTGGGCTTTGGTGAGTGCGTTGAAGAATGTGCTTTTGCCGACATTCGGTAGGCCGACGATACCAATGCTGAGGCTCATACGCTCTCCTTCGATAGCTGTATTTATTGTACACGGGATATGGGACCGGGGATCAGGGATTGGACGCCTGTCACCGGGAGCCCCGGGCTCCATCTCTTCCGGGCTTTCACCTTGATGTTCAGGGGCGAAACCGATTTGGGCTTGCTGAGATGATGCGTCAGAAGATTGAATATCCTGAATTTCCTATCAAGTCTAATGCTCTCCAAAACCCCCATGTAATTCCAAAGGCAGAGAAAAATTCTCCCGTGCGAAATGTCTCTATCTGACGGGAAGGGCTAACAAGCGCTCCACCCCCCACCAGCACCGCCCCGGTCATCACGATCCAGCGGGAGG
>JASFUN010000251.1:0-4081 GCA_050050255.1 Anaerolineales bacterium
AAGCTCGGGTGTCGGCCCGTTGATTTATACACTTTTTTAAAGAATCGTTCAGCCCTCTTGCATCTGCACCCAGTCCAGTTGATCCACAGCAGAACTTGGACTACACTGAACCCATCTGTGTAATTCTTCACAAGGTAGTGCGGAGGTGCAACGTGTTCATCCATCGTCTGCGTGTCTTTGGCCTCTTCTGCCTCCTCTCCCTGCTGATCGTTAACGCTGCCTGCAGTGTACAGCCCCAGAACACAGACCCTGGCGACGGCGGCGAACGATCCGGGGACGAGGGAGCTCTCAATCAAAACGGCCTCAGCGGCGGAGCCGAGCCCGGGTCGGAAGGTCAAGGCGGCGTCAGCGGTCCCATCGCCTTAGTTTGTCCGAGTGAGACAACCTATTTCCGGTTGCAGTTGAACCACAACTTTACGTTCAGTCCGGGCGGCAACAAAGAATTAATGCAGGTCAGTGGTAACACGCTGGGAAGTTCGTGGTGCCTCGTGGCTGTCACGGGAGCGAAAGTCAAGGCCGAGCCATGTCTGGTCGATTACGAGTATCATGGCTGGGTCCAAACTGACGGTGGAAAATGCGATATTACCGGCACAAGCACCGCCCTGGTCGAGATCGAGGGGGATTGCGCCCTTTCGGATCCCGATGCAAGTGGAGACGAGGGGGTTGCCGAGGTCATGCTGGCGATCACGGAAGGGCCGGATCCAGACGCAGACTTGAGCGGTGCGATGAACTGTCCGAATATCTCCCAGCCGTATATGGGTTTCTATCCGCCCACGTTCTCGGTGATGAGTTTCTTGATCGACGACCAGGGTTCCACGGATGTCGACATCGACGAGAGTGATATCAGCGGCCAATTCTCTTACCACAAGAGCTGGACGCTCACACCATCCAGATAACTTGCAGCTTGCCGTTCTACAGGAAGCCCGCGCAGCTTTGCGCGGGCTTCCTGTCAAACCCGCCAATTAATCAGTGAACGGCCTCGAGCTTCGCGCAGCATCCCGAGGCGAAGCCGAGTGGAGAGGCGCCTGGGCTCTCCCCTGCTCTTGCCTTCCACGATAGCAAATCTGCTCCATCGATTGAAAATCGCGGCGCATTCCAGGTCGCCTCCAGCGAATTGTTAGGCGGCATTATTGAAATTTACTTTCGTGATCCAAAAGCTTTCGCAAAGAAGATTTCTCTACCAACGGCTAATGCAATCTTTCTGCACTACTAATTTATGGCGGCCAAGTTACGCTTTTACGCAAAAAAAGCTTGGCTCGAAGAATCCAAGATTCCTCCTAATCACAACAATTTTATGAGCGAATGTGCATGAACACATATATGCAAAATCCAGGAGTTGCCGGGAAACTCAACCTTGCTTTGGACCAAAGTCCGTTACCTTGACAATTTCACCATTTCGACGGTAAGTGGTCCATTCGCCAACCTGCTCACCCTCTGAAAAAGTTCCTGACCGCATCAGAGTGCCATCTTTACGAAACCACTCCCAATATCCGGTCTGCTTGCCATTGATCATCTGCCCTTTTGCCCAAATACTTCCATCCTTGTGATACTTTACAAAATCATCAGGCTTCTGATCCTTGTTCGACATATTCCATCCTCAACTTGTACCTGCTCATATCTTTGTCTCAAATTACAATGCCATAATTATATTCTGCCGCCTAACATATTAATGATAGACTCGATGCTATTGTCGGATCACTCCAACAAGACTTTATCGATGGAGGTCGCAGAGCATGTCGTCGGATGAATATACGCAGAAAGATGCGGTTGGCCTCGCCGAATGGGTTCGCTCCGGCGAAGTTACACCGCTCGAACTTGTGGAAGAAACAATCCGTCGCATCGAAGCGGTCAACCCGCAGGTCAACGCCGTGATCCATAAGATGTACGACAGGGCACGCGAGAAAGCGGCGGGTGTTCTCCCTGAGGGTCCCTTCACGGGTGTGCCATTTCTTGTCAAAGATATGAGGGCACCTTTCAAAGGAGAACCGATGTGGATGGGTTCTCGCTTCTTGAAAGGCTATGTCCCCGATTACGATTACGAAATCATACGCAGGTTCAAACAAGCCGGACTGATCACGCTCGGCAAGACGAACGTCCCTGAATTCGGCTTGACTTTTTTTACTGAGCCCGAACTCTTCGGCACGACAAACAACCCCTGGGATCTAAAGCGCACAGCTGGCGGATCGAGCGGTGGCGCAGCCGCAGCCGTTTCCAGCCGCATGGTGCCCGCAGCTCACGGGAGCGATGGCGGCGGTTCGGTGCGTGTACCCGCGGCTTGCTGCGGCGTGGTTGGTTTACTTCCCAGCCTTGGCCGCACCCCCGTTGGACCCAGGCGTACTGACCTATGGCAGGGACTGATCCGGGAGAGCATCCTCACCCGTTCGGTCCGCGATACGGCTGCAATGCTGGATGTCGTTCAGGGACCCGACCCGGGTGCACGCTACTATCCTCCGCCGCCTGATCGCCCATATCTTGAAGAAGTCGAGCGCAATCCTGGCCGCCTGAGGATCGCCTTCACGGCGACACCCTTCATGGGCAAGAAGGTCCATCCGGAAGCAGAGCAAGGGCTTAAGGAAACCGTCAAGCTGCTGGAAGGGCTCGGACATGATGTGGTCGAAGCTGCGCCAACGATCGATAGGCTGTCGATCTCAAAGGCGTACTTCACTATCGTGATTGCAGAGCTAAAAACCGAAATTGAGGACTTTGAAGCAAAGCTCGATAAGCAGGCTAGTTCGGAGGAATTTGAATTGGCCACCTGGGTAGGCGCACTGCTCGGCTCTCGATTGAGCGCTCAAGATTTTCTGCACGCACAGCACACACTGGAAATGATGTCCAGGGACCTGGGGCAATTTTTCGAGAATTACGACCTGCTGCTCACCCCCGGCATCGCCGAACCCCCGGTGAAATCCGGCTCACTCCAGCTGAAGGGATTGCAGGCGATGATGCTTTCGGTCCTTGCGCGCTTGAACGCCGGCAGGCTTATCGAACTCTTTGGCGGCATCGAGTCTGCAGTCGAGGATATGTTCGACTTCACACCGTATACCCACATCTTCAATGTCAGCGGGCAACCGGCAATCTCCCTGCCCCTTTACTGGACAAAAGATGGGCTTCCACTCGGCATGCATTTTGCGGCAAAATATGCCCACGAGGGCATGCTTTTCCAATTGGCCGGCCAATTGGAAGCTGCGAAACCATGGGCTGATCGCCTTCCTCCTGTCCACGCATGAGGTGCATTAATGGGTCAAGTTAATTTCCCCGAGTGGTTAATTGTCATCCTTTCAATCCTTGGTGCAGGATTGGTGCTTTCGCTTGCCTTGCTCGGTGTCGTCGTCTGGCGGGTGCGTAAAATTCGACTGCCGCAGGACGCAGATTGGATCACGACCATGCGCATGACGCCGCTCGTCGTCGTGGTCCTGCTGGACCTGCTCGACTTCAGCCTGGATATCTTCTCGGTGCCAATCACTTGGCCGCTTCTCGGGTACCTCGGGCTGAAGCCTATCCGCAACATCACCGTGCTTGAGGGAATTATCCCGGGCACTCAGTTGATACCAACGCTCACGCTGACCTGGATTTTCGCAAGGTTTCTGGGACCTGCATAGCGCTAGTCTTCAGACTTAGCCGTCTGGCGAAGTTTGGCAAGATTAGCTACACTGGACGCTCTCAGGATAAAACTACAGCCTGAGGTCAAAGGGGGGCTGGACATATCTCTCATTTCAAATCGTAAAGGAGTTTGAAGCATGGATTTCGGTCTCGCATTTTCATATGTTTTTGAGGATGAGGAATGGGTAAAGAAGCTCGTGATAACCGCAATCATCGCGATCATCCCGATCGTGGGTCAAATCGCGCTGCTCGGTTGGAGCCTGGAGATTACCCGGCGGGTCATCCGTGAGGAGGCTACACCGCTCCCGGACTGGAGTGATTTCGGCGGTCTGTTCACCCTCGGCGTCAAGGCGTTCGTGGTCGCATTTGTCTTTTCACTTCCCTTGATGTTCATCAGCATTCCTTCGGCGCTGCTCGACTCGGTTAACTCGGACTCAGCCCAGGTAATCCTGACATTCTTCATCTTCTGCATCAGCTGCTT
>JASFUN010000252.1:0-4073 GCA_050050255.1 Anaerolineales bacterium
ATGCAACCTTTTGTATTTCGCTCTGTGGTGTGATGATGACGATCTGCCATGGATAACCTTCGACGTTGTGCGTGTAAATCATGCGGCGCGTGCCGTCAGGTGCAGTATCAGTAGTGACCTCACCGGATGTGCTCGTCTCCGCTTCAAATTCCTGGAGAACGCGTGCCGGATTGGAATGAAGGAGGATGGTGCCCCTGGCATCGATGATCAAAGCCTGACCCGGGGACAAATCCTCGATTAAACCTACGATGGGCAGTAGATACGGATTGGTATCCAATTCGGTCACACCGACGATGGCACCGATGGGGTCTGTTTCATCGGCCAATTTCAGCGGGGCCAGAAACGCCAAACGCGCAGCCCCACCATCGCGTGTCGGCCGCAGGATGACCTCCTGGGGCAGCCCCAGGAGCACAGCATCAAGCGCCGCGCCCAGTTCGAAGGGCGTCCCTTCGCCAACGATCTCATCGGTCGGATACGTCGCAACGGTCTCCAATTGGTTGTCATAAATCGTCAGCGTCTGGAAGTATGCGTAGCTGCGGACCGTGGCCTGCAGACGTTCTTCTGAAATTGCACCTTGATCGAGTAGTTCGGCGTAATTATCCGCAAGCTGCGCCTCGATCGAGCGCCCGGTCTGAACGAAGAACGGAATCGCACCGCCGATCTGCTGCCCCGTCTGCACCATTTGGCCCTCTAGTAACTCCCTGGCTGAACGCTGCGCCAGCAGCCAATCACCGTACAGTAAGATCGCGCTTGACAGCACTCCCAGGACGAGGAAAAGTGACAGCAGCCTCGAAGCCAGTGAACGATTGTATGGACCGACGACTGTGTGTTGAGGTTTAAACCAGGGTACACGACGGGAGGACTTGAGCCAGGTTGCAAATGCGCCCGCCAGACCCGTATGAACAATCGCCGCCAGCAGCGTAGTTCCCATGAGCGAAAAGGCGAAATCCAGTCCATCGTAAAACCCGCCACCGCTGTAGGCATAGCGTTCAAATGTGCGCGCCAGGCCATACAAGAACCCGCCGGCGACGGCACTTATAAAGGGTATGCGAGCGGCTCGCGCGGGCAGCTCGTTGTAATTCTGCCGCATCAACCATGCGATCACACCGGCCTGAAGTGTGTAATGCAAGGGTGTGAGCAAGCTGTGGGTGCCCCATGCAGCTGTGGCGACACCGCTAACGAACGCGATGAGCATAGCCGGCAATTCGCCGAACATGCCCGCTGCGAGGATCCAGGGCAGTGCTCCTAAAACAGCAAATGCGGGTCCTTGAACGGTTGCGGGGACGCCAGGCGGTACGAGCGCACCCGGCGTAGGGAACTCCAAAATGAAAAGTCTAGAGGCGATTGGGGCTGCCAGCAGGAGCATTATGAACGCAGGCTGGCTAAATAAAAGCGTTAACCTTGAGCGCAGTCGACGGGAACCACCCAGGAACCAGAATAACCCCACTCCCAGGGCAAGTTCCAGGACGAGTATGACGTAGCCGATTGCATGCAGCGGCAATCTGAGAGAGGGCCCCCCTTGAAAGCCCCACAATTCAAGCGTCATCTGCCCTCACGATGGACACGGCTGGATGGCATGAAGCGCATTATAGCATCGCATCAGCCTGCCACAACTCGCTATTCTTGTACGGCACCTCTCTTTATGTTAAACTGCCTTAACCGACAATTCTCCTACATGGAGTGCCTTCTATGGCCGAAAAAGTCCTGATCATTGATGATGACGTCGACACACTGAAGCTCGTCGGATTGATGCTTGAGCGACAGGGGTATGAAATCGCAGTGGCGAGCAATGGAACGATCGGCCTCAATAAGGCCGCGGAACTCAAGCCGGAACTTATCCTGCTCGACGTGATGATGCCCGATCTTGATGGGTATGAGGTCACAAAACGGCTGCGGTCCGACCCAGGCCTCGCACATATACCGATAATCATGTTTACAGCCAAGACGATGGTCGACGATAAGGTGGCAGGATTCGAGGCGGGAGTGGACGACTACCTGACCAAGCCCACTCACCCTGCGGAGCTTACCGCGCACGTGAAAGCTGTATTGCAGAGATCCGCTCAAGCCAGATCGGCGCCAGAGGCTAACGCGCAAATTGTCGCCTTTCTCGGTACACGCAGCGGGATTGGAACGACGACCCTGGCGCTAAATTCTGGCATCAATTTACAGAGTGAAGGCTATGATGTCATCGTGGCAGAATTAAACCCCGGCCGTGGATCGATGGGCCTTGAATTGAACCTGGAATCTTCGTCAGGTTTGTCCAATTTGCTCTCGAGATCTCTAAAAGACATCCACCTGCGTTCCGTGGAAAGCGAGATGGTCGAGCACAATACCGGGATTCGACTGCTGCTCTCCTCCTACCATCCCCGTGAGACTGAACTGGAGCAAGCCGTTCCGCAAATGGAAGCGGTCGTGAACAATCTCGCCTCGATGTGCGATCTGCTCGTGATCGATCTGGGTGCGGGGATGAAACCATACATCAAAAGCATCCTGCAGCAAGTAGATCATATCATCCTGGTCGTCGAACCCGTCTACCCGTCAGACACGATCGGACGGGCTTTGCTTCAGGATCTCGAGACGAGCGGGATCCCTACTCAAAAAGTCGGTCTGGCATTAATTAATCGCGTGCGGACCAGCCTTCAGATCCCCTGGCGCCAGGTTGAGCAAGATATGGGGGTCGAGCTTGCCGGGATCATCTCGCCGGCTCCTGAACAAGCCCATCAGGCTGCACAATCGGGATCTCCCCTGGCGATTTCATATTCCGATAATCTCGTGGGCGATCAACTCTTAAAACTTGCAGAAAATATTAAGAACCATTTGCGGCCTCCAGCCGAGGCTTAGGTAATAATCGATCAGTGAACTCCCCCAGCACATCAACGCAAATTCAACAAGCGGTCAACCTGCTCAAGGACGCCCGACATGCTGTCGCGTTGACCGGCGCTGGGATTTCAACGCCCTCTGGGATTCCCGACTTCCGCTCTCAAGATTCCGGACTCTGGAAACGTTTTGATCCGATGGCTGTCGCCTCACTTTCCTCGTTTCGCTATCATCCTGAGAAATTTTTCGAATGGGTTCGTCCATTAGTCGCGTCCATGCTCGATGCTTCCCCGAATGCGGCTCACATTGCGCTCGCCCGGATGGAGAAGGCTGGTTATCTCTCCGGGGTAGTGACTCAAAACATCGACGACCTTCACCACCGCGCCGGGTCGATCAACGTCTATGAAGTTCACGGCCACCTTCGCCGGGCCACCTGCATCAAGTGCTACCGCAGCTATTCGACCGAAGGGCATATTGAGGCATTCGCAAGAGAAGGCAAGATCCCGATTTGTGACGATTGCGGGGGAATATTAAAGCCAGACATCGTCCTTTATGGTGAACAACTCCCTGCTTCTATCGTAAACGCCGCGCGTGAGCTGATTGATGAAAGTGATTTGATCTTGATTGCTGGCTCTTCCCTGGAGGTGACGCCTGCAGCGAGCATGCCGATTGGAGCCTTGAATCGCGGCGCCCACCTTATCATTATCAACATCGAACCAACCTACCTGGATGAACGCGCCGCAGTGCTGATTCACGAGGATGTCGTCGACGTTCTGCCGGCAATCGCCGACGCTTTGATCGGCTCGGTTTGAGGAGATACTTTTGGGCAAAGACGAGGAATTGAAAACGAACACGAAAGAGCTGCTGGTTCGCTACGACAGGCTGCTCGAATTGACGACCGAGCTGGTCTCCACCCTGGACCTTGGCGTACTGCTGAAGCTCATCGTTGAAGCGGGGAAAGAGCTGACCAAAAGCAAGGCAGCTGCGCTTCTGCTCTACAACCATCAGCGCAACCACCTTTATTTTGAAGCCGCAACCGAGCAGCTGCGCTCCGACGACACCCTCATCGCTATCCCGATGGAAAACAGCATCGCTGGCTGGGTATTCACAAACAGGCAGCCGCTTATCGTCGAAGATCCTGTCGACCCCCGATTCTTCCGTGAAATTGACATCGTCACCTCTTTCCCGGCGACAAACATCATAGGTGTTCCGCTGCTCACCAAAGATAAGATCATCGGCGTGATCGAGGCGGTAAA